>JAPMTY010000046.1 GCA_026552835.1 Candidatus Methanoperedens sp. | reverse complement strand
TTTGCAATTACGGTAAACTCCTCTCTGGTTGGTTTCCTTGTCAGCTTCAGCACCCGGATATATTCACCCAATCTTAAGGGAACATTGCCTGGTAATTCTTTATCTTCCACTATATTTCACATCCGATTTAATTATTGTAATGATTTATATAAAAGCTACCCTAAAATAATAGCAGTCTATAATTAGACTCAACGTAAAAATAGTTTTCGCTTTAAAGTTTGGTAAAAAACAAGCTGTCCGGCAAATGAAAGAATTGTATTCCATAAACTAAGTACGCTTTTTCCCTTTACCAAGAGTATTTCTTATAAGACATTATAATTAATCTCATGCAATCCAGAGGACTGCGTGGTAAACTAAGGGAGCCAGTGTACCAGATATTCACCGATCACCTGATGATAGTGCTTGCACTGGTACTGATCCCGGCCATTTTCTTGCCGTTCTTTTTTACCTTCTCGCAGTTCATGCTTGTCTTCTTTAGGGTTTTGAGATCCGCCATTCTTGTGTTATTCATTCTGGAGTACATCTTAAAGCTGTACGTAGCAGATTCCAGGAAAGCATATGCCAGAGAGCCGTGGCACATAATTGACCTTATAATAGTTATCCTTGCTGCTACGGATTTCATCCCGCGGATACCACTGGGAGGGATCGGAAGAGCTTTTCCTCTGTTGCGGTTTACAAGGATTTTTGCCGTGGCTGGCAGGACTGTCAAAAGAGCTGTCCCGTTAAGACCGGTGGAGAAGGTCACGCCTCCTGTCTCACGAATAAAAATAAATATCCTCACAGACGGTGGTATCATTAAAGATGCAGCAAAAGAGGATATTGCCGGTTATATGGATGCTCCGGGGCATACATGGCTCGATATGCAGGAGGTTTCGGAATTGGATATTGATTTTGTCAGCGATACCCTCAAAATCCCAAAGGTTGTACTGGAAAGCAAAATCATCAAGGAATCCTATCCCAAGATCGATTTCTTCAATAACTTAACCACAATCTTCATCCGGGACTCAAAACTGCAATCAGATGGTGCGGATATTAAAGATGTCCATATCCTTAGAAATAATTTGCTTATCTTGTGGGCCAATAATTATATTGTTACTATTTCCAGTGACAAAAGCGAGCTATTTGATGTGGTAGGCGATGGCCTGGCGGTGAAGGATGATGATTTCATTGTCAGGATTTTATACTCGATTTTCAGCAGGAAAATCAGTGACTACGAAGAGATCGTGCGGTTGATGGAGCAAAATATAACAGCAATGGAAGAACTTCCAGTGGGCCAGATGCACCCGTTCCTTGAGAACTCATTCTACTTTAAGAAAGAAATCCAGAAAATCCACAGCAACCTCTTGCATTTTAAGCAGGTGCTGGGTGTCATAAGGACGAGAAAAATACTGCCCGGCCTGAGGGATGAGTATCATTCTCTTTTTGGTATCCTCCACGATGAATCGGTTTACCTGTCCGAGACCTCTGAGAACATCAGGGATAACCTGTTCTCCCTCATCGATCTTCGCATAAATACAGTATCGTTCGGGTTAAGCAGGGTAATGAGGATACTCGCAGTGATCACAAGTATCGGGCTTATTCCATCAATCATAAGCGGGCTATTTGGACAGAACCTGATAGACAGCCCGTATCCGGTCAGGCTGTCTGAGGTATTTTTCCTTGAGATTTTCATAATGTCCCTGGTGGCATATGCTTTCTACAGGCGGGGCTGGTTAAGGTAGCTATAAATAGTAATTCTGGCAGCTTAGTTATCTTGCGGAAGTGCTGCCATTACAAAATTTTATTAATATCCCCTGCTATAATACGGTTTTATGAAAATTCCAGCGCTCTTGTTAATAATGGTTCTTGTTTCCGGCTGTATAAATATAAAACATGAACCAGTTGCTAATAATGCTGTCTTTCCTGAATCACCTGTGGTAGATATTGCAAAAGAAGACCTTGCGCATCGATTGAATATTACTACCGGGGAAGTAAAATTGGTCAAGCAGGAACTAGTGAACTGGCGTGATAGCCGTCTTGGTTATCCGGAGATGGATACGACGTATGTCCCGGTGATCACGCCGGGATTTCGCATAATACTTGAGGCGATGAACAAAACCTACGAATACCACAGCGACTATAAGCGGGTAGTCGGACCAAAAGAAGTCTAGGATATTCAATAGCCGATATAATTTCCAGTCTTTTTGATATGATCGCCTATGACAAGTCCCGCGATTACCCCGCTTAAATGGGCGCTGCGTGCTATCGCATCCCCGGAGCCTATGAACAGGAGGTCAAACAGGGCAAAAAAGATCAACGCGTGTGTTATTTTCATCGGGATAAAATAAACGTAAAGCTGTATATGCGGAGCGATTATTGCAAGGCATGCAAATATCCCCATTAACGCGCCGCTTGCTCCGACTGCAGAGGCAGAAGGGTCATTCAGGACAAAGAGAGTCCATATCGAATAACCTATCGCGGCAACTATTCCAGAAAGAAAAAATACAGCAAGGAACCGTTTTCCGCCAATCCTGCGCTCAAGCTCGGGTCCGATAAAGAATAAAAACATCATGTTAAATAAGAGATGTATGGCATTTGCATGGAGGAAAATGTGGGTGACAAGAATCCACGGACGTGCTGGTATATCCGCAGGGTAAAGAGCCAGGTATGAAGTATATCCCGGGATAATGTACTGCAAAATGAACGATATGATAGCTAATGTTAAAATCGTCAGCGAATAGTTACTTTTTAGTACTGAAATCGCCCTGGAAAATGTATTAAAACCGTGCCCCTGTCGTCTCTTCTCAACTGATTCAGGTTCATATTGATATAATTTTCCACTGTCACGAACGCGCTCTTTGTAAGATGCAAGCCCGGGGCAATCATGCGATTCGGGCAGGCGATGGTTATAACAAAATGTTCCGCCGCAAAACTTGCATGTAAATGGCAGTGGGTCACTGAAACCGCAATAATCGCATCCTTTTGGCATTGTGTATCCGCCTTAATTGGTGTTCTTTTGTTTTACGGGTTAATAATGTGTTTGGAAGTTATTTCTTTTTTTAATGTTCCCCTGAAGAATACATAAACCTCAATGTCTTTGCCTTTCTCGTATTCCCTCATTTTCCTGTCATACATCTGCCGGCTTTGTTTGAGATTATGCTTTTTGAAGTGATTTTCTATTTCGCGTATGAACCCTAATTTTTGCCTCAGGAAATCCGATTCGTATTTTTTTACGGATTTCAATATTTCTTTGCACGTTTCTTCGCTTATATCGTTATGGTATAATCCGTGCCTGTTTAAACCGCCTACCTGCCTGAACTCAATGTTTCCCTCTTCATCCGGTTCCCTGTGAAGCATGTATGGGAAAATCCTGCAAATATCAGGTCGAATCTCGTAATGTTCGCACTTGCCGCCTGTATAGAATATGCATTCGCCTCCAGGTTTATTTTTGAGGGCGTAACCCATTACATAAAACCTGCCAAGGTTATCGCAAAGTTCAAAATAAGGCGCAGGGCGAAGATTGCCGCCGCTGCAATTCCTGATTATTCGTTCTGCATCACTATCCAGGAGAAATACATGGTCGTTGAACTCGCTGGTACAGCATTTTCCACAGCAATCGCATTCGAATCCAACTTCACGGATTATCTCCATGAATTTCTCATCAGGGAAGGATGCGATTGATTGTATCTCCTTTTCAATTTCGTCGGTTTTCATCATAAATGGATTGATTCAGGATACTTATCATTATTTAATTTATGGATATTCAACTTTCGGAAATGGCCGAATGAACACATAAAATAATGATAAAAAAAACGATAAATTATATAAAGTATCAGGTAAAAGAGTAATATAATCAAAAACGGGGCAAAAACGGATGTAATTAGGATAGGAAACAAAACATATTCAGGCAAGGTATATCAAATGTTGTCCCCAGGAAAAAACCTGTATTTATTATTGAATAATAAATTTGTATTGATTTTAATACTTTTAATCTCATTATTCACTTCGATTGGTTATGCACAGGAAGATATTTCATGCTACCATTGCCATACCCAGGTGGTATCAGAATTCAGGAATAATATTCATTATGAAAAAGGTTTCACATGCGCGGATTGTCACGGGGGGAATGACCAGTCGAACTCTTCGGTGATATCATACAGCGTGATGTCAGGAAACTTTATCGGAAGGCCAAGCAGGAACAATATAACAAACGTCTGTTCCAAATGCCATCCAAAGGAAACAAATGATTACAAGACAAGCATTCACTGGGCACAGATTCAAAAAGGTCATCCAGATGCTGCAACATGTACCGATTGTCATGGAGTTCATGAAATCCGGGCAATATCTGATCCAAATTCATCCGTGAACCACCAGAACAGCCCTGCAACGTGTGCAAAATGCCACTCGAACAAGGAAATGATGAGCGCCTGGTATTACGGTATTAAAACCGACAGATTTGATACCTATAAGGAATCTTTCCACTGGCGGGCGCTGAGTAAAGGTTATACGATGGTCGCCACATGCTCCGACTGCCATGGCAATCACAATACAAAGGCAACTACAGACCCAAATTCAAGCACATACGGTGAAAACCTTCCCAAAACATGCGGCAAGGCGAATTGCCATCCAGGGGTCAATTTTGATGCCAAGATAGCTTCAGGACTGGTGCACGACAAGGAATCACTCCATACAGGTGAACTCGTTTTCAACAAAACAAACCTGGAACCGCAGATGAAAGATTATTTCCTTGGTCCATTCGACCTTGCTTACTGGATAGCATTATTTTTCAAGGTATTAACGACCGGGGTCATCGGCATCTTTGCAGGGATGGTTATTCTGGATTTTTTCTCACGAATTAAAATCCACAAGAGATGGTAAAAATGCCTGGACAAAAATTACTTGAGGTTTCTGATTCGGAATTAACGGGAGATAATACTATGGGAGAAATTTTTTTCAAAAGGTTCACTTTCAATCAGCTTTTAGAACACTGGGTAATGATCGGGTCATTCATGCTCCTTGTGATAAGTGGAATGCCTCTTAAATTCCCTGATGCATGGTGGTCTCCGGTCATCATAAATTTACTGGGCGGATTTGAAATGAGGACTACGATACATCATACTGCCGGCATTGCAATGGTTGTTCTTGGTGTCTATCATGTCGTTTATCATGTATTTATTGATAGAGAATCGATTCTTGAACGTAAAGTGTGGCCTACTTTAACCGATGTAAAGGATTTCTGGCAGACAATATTATTCTATGTCGGGAAAGCCGAGCATCCGAAATTCGGAAGGTACAGCTGGAAGGAAAAATTCGATTACTGGGGCGCCTTCTGGGGTATGGTGATGCTTTGTGTTACCGGCCTTATCATGATGTTTCCATTTATGGCTATGGAATACATTCCCTATGCATATGTGCATCTGTCAACCCTTGTTCATACCGATGAGGCATTATTGGCAACTTTGTTTATTTTCATAGTCCACTGGTGGAATGTTCATTATAGCCCTGAGGTTTTCCCGATGTCAAAAGCATGGATTACGGGTAACCTCTCAGAGGAACAGATGAAACATGAACATCCGCTTGAGTATGAAGAGATAATGAGACAGATGAATGAAAAAAGCGAGAAAATTACATATAATAAATAATTTTTTTAGTTTCAGAGTGTAGTTAGTAAAACGTTGGAGATACAATTCATTATTCGAGAATCCATGTCATAAATGAGCTACCCCCATTCTTCGACAGCTTGATTCGCTTGCCTGCTCCCTGCATGTCCATTACCCCCTATTTCACAGAAATAAATATTTAAGAGCTTAATCCTCTGAAAATCAATCCAAGTTTGCTCTCAAACCAGTCAAAATAAAAAAGAAAAACGTACCTGGAAGTATAGGTACAGTTTTATCAATTACTTTCCGGTTTTACCGCTGGCTACTCCAGTGGCATGGCAATCTGCGCAAAACTTGGGTTGATGGCAATCGCTGCATACTTTGCCTATTAAAACCTGCGTCTTATGTGTTTGTAACCAGTCTGCAGGATGTTCTTTGCTATGGCAGGTGGCACATAGATTCTCCTTTATTGTGGGGGTATGTTTTACATCGGAATGACAATTATAACAGGCGATCTTGTTATTCGTTACATGATTCGTATGCACGAATGCGAAATCGTTGTATTTGTCAACCCTTTCCTTGATATTATGGCATGAATAGCATTTATCCTTCGGGACTATATCGTTAGCTCCTGTTGAAACGTTTGTATGGCAGGTCAGGCATGTATTACCCCGGTCCAGATGGCTCGTATGATTAAAGTTTGTATAATTGCTCTGTGTCATTTCTTTTGGAGGCCCGTGGCAGGATGGACATCCGGATATCGAGGTATTACCGGGCACATCCCTGAAATGACATGTAAAACAGGTTGAAGTGGTCACAATAATATGTCCTATATCATTTCTGGCAATGCCAGGATGGCACTGGTTGCAAGACGGATCAGTAACAGACTGATGTTCTTTCATACCGATGACAAGCATGGAATGACAGCTTGTGCACGTCAAACTGATTCCTCTCTTGGGTTGAAGCAGATGGTTCTTGTGGCTGAAATTAACGCCTGTAGAGGGTGAATTGACTGCCGTATACAGTATATCTGCGGAAAATATGCGCTTTTCATGACAGATAAGGCAGTTTTTATCCATGACCTTTGCATACAAGTTCCCTGAATATTCTTCAACCGTGGTTTCATAACTGTAAAATTGCATAAGTCCGTTTATCTTGCCTTTTATATGTCCGATCAATCCCGGTTCATAATGGCATTCAACACATCGAACATCGCTATGGGAAGAAGTTCGCCAGGAATCGTAATATGGTCTCATTATATGGCAATTCTTTCCACAAAATGCAGGATTCTCTGTTATTTCCAGCATCTTTTCTGTGACAACTAACGTTGTGGCAACAAAGACGATCAATACAATTGTGATTAATAACTTATTTCTTGAAATCCAGTTCTTGACCGCAGCAGTAATCGAAATCTTATCCATTAGAGTCACTCACCGTTTTCTAATTAAGTATAATACTGCTAATATTCCCAGTGCCATGATAATCCCAAAACCCGGCGTGCGCGGTGGTACAGTGGGTTCGACGCCAGAAATTTTATATTCAGCTCTTTTGGCAAAATCAATCCCGCTCTGTACCTGACTGTCAAAATCCTTAAGATTAAAAGCATGCCATAAAAATGGAATATCGTTCATTACCGACGTTGCTTTATCCAGGTCAAGCTGTGCAGACGAGACATCTGCCCCACTAGCTTTTGCTTCCTCAACCGCTTTTCTTGCTTTAATTACTTCAGCCTGGAATTCATTGGCTTTTTCAAGGGCAAGTTTTGCATCCTGCGGAACACTCGCTGTAGCTATATTGTCTTTCTGGTTATGGCAAACGCTGCACAGTGGAATGAGTTCGGACGCTTTAAGCACCTTGAATGTATGGGGTTTGTGGCATGTTGTACAGGAGGGAGCAAGAGATTCGGACCTCAACCTCTGGTAATGCATGGTGTTCTTGAAATGGTCAAGTTCTTCAGCATGGCATTTTCCACAGGTGTCAGGAATATTTTTGAAATAAATAGAACTGTTTGGGTCATTTGGGCCTTTCATTGTAGTATGAGCACCAGCTTCCGTTTTTGCTGAAGGATCCCCGCCGTGGCAGGCATCGCAGGTGACATAATATTCTGAGTGGAGAGAATCAGACCACTGCTGGAAATTGTCCGAAGCTCTTTTCCGGATGACATCTTCGTGGCATTCAAGCGAGCAGGATATGTTTCTCTCGGTATGGTTAAGTCTTATTTCAGTAAAACGGTTCTGCTCATCTGTAAATGGGGATAATGTCTTATGGCAATCCACGCAAGAATTATTAAGAGCATCGAGGCCGACCGCCCCGGTTGGAGCGATTAATATTATGAAATATATAAAAAACAGAGATATAGCTATAAATCTATGCCAGCAGGGTTGTAATTTTTCACTTTTTGAAAACATTTTTCGTTTTCCACCGTTGTTATTTCGATTAACCTATCCATCTAAGACAGAACAGAGTACCCGTTTTTTATTCTGGCCTTCTTAATGTGCTGATGATTTGATACGATAAATAACTTACTATTCGTAAAATGGGTAGATTATTAATAAAAGTTTAGCGATTACACAGAATACAATGAAATGCCAGAGATGCAGCAAAAGCGCTATCGTATACCAGAAATACTCAAATGCACACCTGTGTAAAGTTCATTTCATCGAGGATGTCGAAAGAAAGATAAAAAGGGACATCCGAAAGTTCAAAATGGTTGAGCGAAACGACAGGATAGCAGTGGCATTAAGCGGGGGAAAGGACAGCATCGCACTGCTCTATATATTACACAAGATTTTCAAGAACCGGCCCGATATTGAACTTTTAGCAATCACAATAGATGAAGGAATCAGCGGATACAGGGAACACACGATAAAACATGCGCAAAAGCTTACGGACGAACTGGGAATTCCCCTCATGGTAAGTTCGTTCGGCGACGGGTTCGGTATCACGCTTGATGAACTTGCAGGGAAAAAAGAACACGCAGCATGCACATTGTGCGGGGTGCTCCGGAAAAATATTTTGAACAGGGTCGCCCGGGAATTCGGCGCTACCAAGCTCGCTACAGGCCATAATCTTGATGATGAATCCCAGACCATTTTGATGAATTACCTTCGGGGGGATGTGGACAGGATGAAAAGAATGTTTCCTGATACAATCCAGCCCAGCATGGTGCTCCGGATAAAGCCCCTTCGAAGCATTCCAGAAAAAGAAGTGGCGCTTTACGGATTCCTGAATGACCTGCCCGTGAGTACGGATGAGTGCCCGTATTCGGGCGAAGCGCTCCGGAACGAGATACGTGAGATGATTAATAATTATGAGGTTAAACATCCCGGTACAAAGTACTCCTTACTTGGCGGGTTTGAAGCAATCTCGAAGGTATTGAATCCTCCAGGCACACAGGTTTTGCAGTGCGAAAAATGCGGTGAGCCAAGCAGCGAATCGATATGCAAGACGTGTAAGCTGCTGTGTCGGTAATTTTATCCGATCATCAATATTACAATCCGTACAATTATCAGCACCCAGCCCACAGCCACAATAATCCATATCGCCTTTTTTGCCACCTCTGCTATTGCCAGGAATATCGTAAGTATTACGAGCATTCCGATGGCATCGACTATCGATTGGGGGATGATTATCCCTGCAACGGATTGGATTAATCCTACTATCTTTTCACCTATCCAGTGCCCTATCGTGTAAATGAACGCCAGAACGCTTGTTAGTATATCTTCTGCCATAATTCACCCATCAATTCTGTGACACATCAATTGTTCACGGCCATATATAAACTTCGTTAAGAATAGCTCCCAGAGCTTGCAGCTATAATACAGCCTAAAAGGCTGACAGGGATAAAGGGAAATGGTATGTTGTAGAAAAAGCCTTTAATCCCACCCTTTACCCCAATAATGTATACTTGATTCCAAGTTATAATCTTTTTGGTTTTACCCTGTTTCGTAAAAACTCAATATTTATATGAATCAACCTCTTCTATAGGTTTTTTATCTTTTTTGAGAGGTTCGTCTTTGACATCGACATCATGAAAATTTGTTTCATTTATTTCTTTTACCCTGCCGACATTCTCGGCAATTTTCCGGAGGGATTCTTTGCTTTCTTTTGTTTGCGGTTTGGGCTTTGGTTTTGCTCTTCTTTTTTTCAGAATATAACCTGCTGGCTTTAATTCGGATTTCATAAGCCCAAGCTCAACTTTTCGCTTGTTTATCAAATCAAGAATCGGCTTCCTTGCATTTTCAGGTAATTTCTCAAGCATCCGCTCAAGATTTTCAAGGGATTTATCCTTTTCCGGTTGTTTGTCTTTATTATCATTTTCCATAATTTTTAATTATATGCTTATTTAGCCCTTAATTGTTTCATATGCTGAATTCTTTTCCTGATAAGTTCTTCTGTACCTATATCACGCCTGCTGTGAAGTTCACCCTTCAGGGCAGAAAGACCTTTTTGCGCTTTTTTTTCCGCTTCCCCGATACTATCCGCCATACCAAGGACAGCAATAGCCCTGGAACCAGTGGTGTAGATTTTATTATCTTTTTCATACACGCTTGAATAGAAAATAAGCCCATCCTTTAGTTCTTTGATTTCTACGACCGAATCCCTGACAGGATTATCAGGATAGCCTGCAGGAACCGCATATTTACATACCGTCGCCTGCTTTTTAAATGTGACCCTGGTTTTATCAAGCGTCCCATTGACAACAGCACCACATACATCCAGGAAATCATTTTCAAGAATGGGAAGAACATTCATGGCCTCCGGGTCGCCAAAGCGCGCATTAAATTCGATAACCGAAATACCCTTTGCCGCCGCCATGAACTGGCCGTACAGGATGCCCTGATACGGCACACCGGTTTCTTTCTTGATGGCAAGAACAGTATCTTTCATTATTTTCTTTGCATCGGTGTAATCCGATTCCTTCATGAAAGGCAGGATATCTTTTGAATCATTGTATGAGCCCATGCCGCCGGTATTTGGCCCTTTGTCTCCCTCATACGCACGCTTGTGATCCTGTACCGAGGGCGCGTAAGCAAGGGTTTTGCCATCCACAAACGCCTGAACCGTGAACTCCTCTCCGATTAACCTCTCTTCAATGACAAGGTCATCGTTTTTAAGGACTTCCCGGGCATAAACTTTGGCTCCGTTCATGTCAAAATGGTCGCCCATAACGCGGACGCCTTTGCCGCCAGTAAGACCAGCAGGTTTTATGACAACATCGCCAATTTCATCGATAAATTCATCAGTGCCGCTTTCCCCTTTCCTGAACACTTTGAACCTGGGGCATCCCGGAATTTTGTATTTTTTCATGAATTCCCGCGTCCAGGCTTTATCAAATTCGATTTGAGCAGCAAGCTTTCGCGGCCCGACAACAGGAATACCGGCATCCCAGAACTGGTCGGAAATTCCGGCTGCAAGCGGGGCTTCGGGACCTATGACTGCAAGTTCGATTTTATTTTTGACGGCATAATCAATTATAGATGGTTCTGTCTCTTTTATGAGCAGGAAATCTTTGCATAAACGCGCTATTCCCGGGTTTTTCTTGCTCATCGCAACATATAGTTCCGGATTTTTCCTGCTTCGGATAATAGCGTCCGCGATGGCGTGTTCGCGCCCTCCACCTCCGACTAAGAGTACTTTCATAGGATATCTCAGAATGTGTTTAAAACTAAAAATGTTCTGGTTCTTTCAAATCTTTGCGAACTTTGCGCCTTTGAGGTGAGTAACCACCGCATAGGTACCAAAAAAAAGGAAAATGGCTATAATAGCCCTAATCCGTCAAGTTCCACTACAATCTTCTCAACTGCAGCTTCGGCATCCTCGGGTTTCTTCCCGCCGGTTACTACGAGTTTTCCCGAACCGAATAACAGCATTACCACTTTCGGATTGGATAACCGGTAAACAAGACCGGGAAACTGTTCAGGCTCATATTCTATGTTCTCAAGCCCAAGACCGATAGCGATAGCATTCAGGTTCAGCACCCTTCCAAGATCCGCAGACGCTACAATATTTTGTATCGTTATTTCAGGATTCTTTGTGATATGAACACCCATGCCTTTGAGTTTTTCAAAAACCTTGGAAAGACCAACGCTCACATCCGCGATACTTTTGGCGCCAGTGCAAACAATCTTGCCGCTTCCGAAAATTAGAGCAGCGGTTTTTGGGTTTGTTGTCCTGTAAACTACACCCGGGAATCTTTCTTTATTATAATCGGCGCCTTCAAGAACACTTATAACTTCATTAAGGTCGAGTTTTGCCCCAATAGCGGTCGATGCAACAACGTTTTCTATTTTAATAGT
>JAPMTY010000045.1 GCA_026552835.1 Candidatus Methanoperedens sp. | reverse complement strand
GTTCTCCCGGAAACGCGTAAATCCATCTTTTCAAGCTCTTCGACATGTTTTAAGAATTTATCCGTAAGCTTGACGATATCGATGTTCCAAGGGTCAATCTCTCCGTTTTTGGCGAGGTTTACCAGGATTTCGATGGGTTCTTCAAGTATGTCGTCACCTGAAATTACCTCGGCCTCTCCTTCAGTCATATTTGCATGGATATAAGCATATAAAAGCAGATAAGGATTTTGTTAGACAATATTCTGTTTTGTCCCATCCTTCGTTAGCAGCACCACACGGCTGTTCACAGATTCATCTGCGATGCAATAACCCAGCGCCGCTGCAACCCGATTAGAAAAATCACGCACCTCTTCATGGGATGGCATATTATCCAATGTTAACCTCTTTCGTGAAAAACCAAGATGCATGTAAGCTTTCAACTCAACATATTCAGGCTCAGCAAGTCCTATCAGGCGTGCAAAACCTTCAGGATTCGTCATATTTATTCCTTTAGTCAGGGTTATCCGGACAGCAGTCCTGGTTTTAGAATATTTCATGACCTCCAGCGACTGTTTTATGTTCTCCCATGTCTCCCCGAAGGGCGCGCATACTTTTTCATACGTTTCCCTGTCGGGCGCGTTCAGGCTGATATAAAGCTGCGTGGGCTTTATTTTTCCAATCATATCAGGATTTGTGCCGTTGCTGACTACAAACGTTGTGAGATTCCTTTTATGGAATTCATCGATGAGTTCGGGAAGATAAGGATAGAGCGTTGGCTCACCCGATAACGATATGGCAGCGTGTCGAGGCTCGAATGCCTCTTTCCATTTTGCTTTGTCCATAGTTTCCGAGCCGCCGTAGCCTGAGACAAGCCGCCGCTGCTCAGCGAGGCAGCTTTCAACTATATCCTCAGGGGAGTCCCACTTTTCAGGTATCTCAACCGGCGATTCGATGGCTCGCCAGCAATGAAGGCAGCGGTGGTTGCATACAAGTGTAGGTGTCATCTGGACGCAGCGGTGCGATGTAATGCCGTAGAACTTTGATTTATAGCAGCCGCCCTCGCTGCGCAGGCTTTTATTGAGCCACAGGCATGTCTTTACAGCGCCGTGAGTGCCCGCGAGGTGGTAGCCATGTTTTTTGAGGAGCGACATTGTTGATTCTGTTATCGAAGTCATTGATTCCAGGGGGTGCTTTTATCCGGCATAATATTAAAGTATGGTGGAGAGTGAAAAATAAACCGAAAGGTATTATATACAAAATAACATCATTTGGGTAAAACCATCGAGGTAATTTAATGGCAAGAAACATTCGGGTTGAAAAAATCACACAGACTCCAATTGAAAAACAGGAAATCGAAATAGTAGAAAGAAAAGGGATTGGGCACCCTGATAGCATGGCAGACGGCTTCGCTGAAGCGGTAAGCCGGGCGCTGTGCAATGAATACATCAAAAAATGCGGAACAGTCCTCCATCATAACACCGACCAGGTCGAAGTTGTGGCAGGACGTTCCTGCCCGCAATATAAAGGCGGGGAATTGATTTCACCAATTTATGTCCTTCTTGTTGGAAGAGCGACAAAAGAATTCGAGGGCATAAAAATCCCCACAGATACAACGGCGGTCAGGGCTGCAAAGCAATACCTGAAAAATACCCTGCCGGACATTGATTCTGAACATGATATTATCATTGACTGCAAACTGGGCGTCGGTTCAACCGACCTCCAGAGCGTGTTCAAACGGGGAAAGGCGCCGATGGCCAATGATACTTCGTTTGGTGTGGGACATGCCCCCTTTTCAGAAGTGGAACAGATAGTTTATAATACAGAACGCCAGATGGTCCTGAACTTCAAGAAAAAGCTGCCGGCTATCGGAACTGATATCAAGGTCATGGGAATGAGGAAGAACGATAAAATAACCCTCACCGTTGCCTGCGCAATGATAGACAAACATGTGGACGACCAGGATCATTATTTTTCCATAAAAGAAGAACTTCGTAATAAAATATGTGACCTTGCTGCTGACTACACCGACCGCGAGGTAGAAGTCTTCGTCAATACAGGCGATGATGAAAAAAGCGGGTCGGTATATCTCACAGTTACAGGCACCTCTGCCGAGATGGGCGATGATGGTTCTGTCGGGCGCGGGAACAGGTGCAACGGCTTGATTACCCCGAACAGGCCGATGAGTATGGAAGCCACAAGCGGGAAGAACCCCATAAACCATGTGGGCAAACTGTACAACCTTCTTTCCAACCAGATAGCAAAGGATATCGCAGAGAACGTTTCGGGAATCGAGGACGTTTATATTCGCATCCTTTCGCAGATAGGAAAGCCAATTGACCAGCCGCTGATTGCAAGCGCCCAGGTAATACCTGAAGATGGCGCGAACATGAAGGTTATAAAATCAGAATCTGAAGCTATAATCGATAAATGGCTTGGCGATATTACAAAAATCACCGAGATGACCACCAGGGGAGAGCTGGATACTTTCTAGCTTTCCAATATTTTTACATTCACGCTGCGATTTCTTGGCCCGTCAAGTTCCACAAATAATATACTCTGCCAGGTACCCAGAACAAGATGACCGTCTTCGATAGGTAATGTCGCGCTGTTGCCAAGCAGGGCTGCGCGCAGGTGTGAGTCTGCATTGTTGTCTATCCGGTTGTGGGCATAGCTCTTATTTTGGGGGATAAGCGTTTCCAACATTTCCAGTATATCGCCCCTCAGCCCGCGCTCGTTCTCGGTTATTAAAATGGCGCTTGTGGTATGGCGCGTGGAGATGAAGCAGATGCCGTCTTTTGTGCTGCTTTCTTTTACTATCGCGCGCACCTGGTCTGTTATGTCGATGAGTTCAGTACGGGTTGTGGTCTGGATATCCATTAGTTATCACAATATTCTGTCAATCTTGAGTACTATAATAAAACTTTCAAAATAGTAAGTCAGCATTGTTATCCGCGTCTTCAGAGGGGCGCTGGACACATTAATTTATGAGTTTTCCACCACCTGTAATAAGGAGGTAAAGACCGATAGCCAATGCTGCAATCACGTAGGGTGCCAAAGTGGAACCGCCCAAGATACATGGTATAATTATTGATGCTTGTTGAGTAGATGTACATGCAATCAGCGCATATACGAACGGAAGACACAATATGAGCCCGATTATCCGTATGTAGATTTTCTTCAGGCTCATAGCATCTAATTAAATGCAGTAAATTTGTCTTTGGTTGCACTGCACAGGGGACACTTATCCGGGGCTTCTCCTTCCAGGGTATATCCGCATACTTCGCAAACCTGTACAGGACCGAGTTTCGCGTCTTTTCCTGAATTAACCGAGTCTATTGCTTTTTCATAAAGCATCTTATGCATTTTTTCAGTGCCATAAGCCCATTCAAAACTTTTTTGCGCTCCCTTTTCTCCCTGGAATTTTGCCACTTCCAGATATACAGGATACATTTCCTCGATTTCAAATGTCTCGCCAGCGATGGCCAGTTTAAGGTTTTTCCTGGAATCGCCGGGGCCAAAAGCTGCCATGCTGTTTGCGACAAATCCCCCGTCCAGGTGTTTTAACTCCCTGTAATGGTCTCCTGCGTGTATATATTCGGCATGGGCGATTGCGCGAAATAAGCGGGCCACGTTATTGAATTTTTCTTTTTCTGCCTGGTTTGCAAAATGCAAATACCTCATATGTGCCTGGCTTTCTCCTCCAAATGCATTAATGAGATGCTGTTCTGTCATTTTCTTCATTTAAAAAACTCCCATTAATAAACTCCTGTTGTTGGTATTTAAATTTAACTTTCATCAGAGAGACGAGATTTCAAGTGGACGTATCATTCCTTCCATCCAATCCTTTCAATCGCCAGAGCTCCCAGACGGGCAATTGTATCAATTACAATCTTATTTTCAGGTGTAAGGATCTGTCCAGGATTATCGAAATGAAATCCTACAACACCCTTTAAGGTATCTGTAGTCTTCATGGGAAGATAGTAAGCCCATGCTTCGGGGAGCGTATCCGTACCCATGCCTGCAGGTTCGCCATTGTGCCAGACCCAGGCTGCTATGCCAAGTTCTTTCGGGTTTATCTGGAATCCGTCGGTAGATGCCCTGACCGAAACTTGTCCATTTTCGGGAAGAAAAATAGCCATTTCGCAGGGAAAAATTTGCCTTGTATGACGGATCATCAGGTGTAAAACCTGTTCAATGCTCTGGGCAGTGACCAGGTCTTTGCTTAATTCATATAATGTTGTGTTCCTGGACTCGCTTTGTTGAAGCTGCTGTACCTTATATTGAAGATTGGATGCAAGATTGCTAATTACAAAGGCAAACGCAATGAACATGAGATAAGATAAAAAATACCTTACATCTGAAATAGCGAAGGTGAAATACGGTGGAATGAAGAAATAGTCAAAAATGAGAACGCTCAGGAGTGCTGCAAAGATAGACGGGCCGCGCCCCAGGAAAATAGCGATGATAACAACAGGCAGGAGCATTAAGAATAGTAAGTTAATCGGACCAAGAGTGTCTCTTAAAAGAAAACCGAATAAAGAACCAAGAATAACAGCAACGGCGCTTATGACATAATTTAGCGGGCTGATTATACCTATTTTTTTCCCATGTACAGGTTGTTCGCCCTTGCCTGCAAAAAGGAAAACATCAATGTCTTTTGTTCGTACCATGATCTGTCGGGCAAGAGATGGGAACAATCCAAAGCGCCTGGGTTTGCCTATTACGATCTTGGTCACATTATGGCTCTGTGCATAGCGGGCTATCTCCTCGGCAACATCATCCCCTTTAACCCAGACCACGCGTGCACCCAACTTTTCAGCAAGATCCATGGCATTTTTAAGCCATTCCTGTTCTTTATCTGATAATTGCGCATGTTTGGCAGTTTCTACATAGAGCGCTATCCATTCCACGTTCATTTCAGAGGCCAGGCGAAAGGCCGAGCGGACCAGTTGCTCGGCATAAGGACTGGCTAATACTCCTACCAGGATACGCTCCGTAGCAGACCAGGGGCCTCCAATCGCATTAGCCCTCATGTACTGAACCATTTTTTCATCTACGTTGCCTGCTACAAGCCGCAGCGACATTTCACGAAGTGCAAGTAAATTCCCGGGCTGAAAGAAATTCTTGACAGCATTTTCTGCCATATCCTTTGCATAAACCTTTCCTTCTTTCAATCTTTTGAGCAGTTCCTCAAAAGGAAGGTCTACAAGCTTGATCTCATTAGCTAACTGGAAAAATGTGTCCGGGATAGTTTCACTGACACGGACTCCTGTTATACGGAAGACGACGTCATTCAAACTTTCAAGATGCTGCACGTTCAGGGTTGAATATACATCAATTCCCGCGTTCAGAAGCTCCTCTGCATCCTGATATCGCTTGGAATGGCGGGAATTGGGGGCATTCGTATGGGCTAATTCATCAACAAGTACAATTTTGGGCCGCCGCGCCAGGACATCATCTAAATCCATCTCCGCAAGCTGCATGCCTTTATATTCAGTAACAACGAGGGGAATAGTTTCCAGACCTTCAAGGAGTATTTCGGTTTCTGCCCTGCCGTGTGTTTCAACGTAACCGACAACAACATCAATTCCTTCCTTTTTACGCATCCTGGCATCAGAGAGCATGGAATAGGTTTTCCCGACTCCAGGTGCGGCGCCAAAATAGATGGTCAGTTTTCCACGCTTTTTGGCTGTTTCTTCCTGCTGGGCAATTTCCAGGAGAGATTCCGGTTCAGGTCTTTTGTCTTCTGTATCTGTCATTGAAATCTACTTCATACTGTCCAGAGCAAGATTTAATTCTAAGACATTAATACGTTGCTCTCCTAGAAACCCGAACTGCCTGTTCTCAACGTGTTCAACCACCAGTTTATTTAATGTTTCTTCGCTGAGATTGCGCGCCCTTGCCACACGGGGTATTTGTACGAGGGCGGATTGCACACTGATGTGCGGGTCTAAACCGCTTGCTGAGGCTTCCACAAGGTCTGAAGGTACCGGAGCCTGGATACCGGATGACTTCAGTAGCTCAGTTCTATTGGAAATCTGGTCTATCAAATCCTTATTTGTCGGTCCGAGATTTGAGCCTCCGGAAGCCATGGGATTATATGGATAACCTGAAGTGGCTGAAGGGCGTGACCAGAAATATTTCGGGTCTGAAAAAGGCTGACCTATAAGGACTGAACCTGTGAGATTGCCGCCAGAATCATATAGGAGGCTTCCACCGGCTTCTTTCGGGAAAAATAACTGCGCCAGTGCGGTTACTGCGACTGGGTAGATAACACCGACAAGTACTATCAGGATTACGAAGAGTTTTAGCGTAGTCTTTATGGTTTTCATTTCCTGTCCTCCTTAGAGCTATTCATTCCTTTTAGGGTATGGGTAATTGACTTAATATTTGTTCAGGTGAGTACACTTCTATTCCGAATTTCTTCTCTATTTTTTGTGCTGCTTTACGGAAATCCTCACAACTGGCTACAATAATATCAACTTTTTCTTGGGTTGCATAAATCAAATGTATTGCATCTTTTAAGGCCATATCAAATTCCTGTGAAAACTCGGAAGCTTTTCTGAAAAATTCTATTTCAAAAAATGTTGAACTAATTGTTATTTCGGGTTTATTGGTAAAAGATAATCCTGGCTCGATACCCTTTTTCCATAAATCATAATCGTCCCAATTTCCCTGGAAAATATCCTTGGTTATTTGAAAAGATGCTTTATGTCTACCAATAGGTTTATTGAAAATTGTTGCTTCTCCCTCAAACTCCAGACCTAATAAGCCATACTTCGTTAAGATGGAAATGGCGGTGTCAGGTGGTAATTTAGCGTATATCATTTCACATTTTGGAATTATTTCATTATTAATTATATTAAAAACCTCATCCGGAGAATAGTGAAATCTCTTACTGCTCGAAGCCGCAATAAATTCTCCAATTAAGTAAGGTGATATTCTGATTGGTTCTCCACTCCAACGTTTCCACAGTTCTGTTGCTTTTTCTATTTTTATTTTTTTACTTTCGTCGAGAAATTTTTCTCCATATACGTTAAGCGTACCATTCTTTATCTTCACTTTAAATTCATCGTTTCTCCCGTCGTTAATTGTCAGATTTGCCTTGGATGCCTTGGTTTTTTCATTGTTAAGCCTGAGCGAAAGAGAGTTCTTTTTAGTGGATACATTTATTGTCCTACCACCATCGGTTTCTTCAATGTTTTCAGTTTTTATCCCATTTATGTTGTATTTATTTCTTAGAAACTTTATGAACTCACCCATATCTTTTCCTTGAATTTCATCCCAGCTAAACAAATAATCTTCTTTTAAAAATATATCAACTATATGATCTGTATCAAAATACAACTTTTTTAAATAAATATCCATACTCAAGCCCTCTCAATTATGACTGTATCCCTCACATAAACGCGCTTATCATAATATCAATGATTTTTATCCCAATAAAAGGCGCTATTATTCCGCCGAGCCCATATATGAGAAGGTTGTACATCAATAGTTTTTCAGCAGGCATCGGGCGGTACTTGACTCCTTTCAATGCAAGGGGTATCAGCATAGGAATAATGATAGCATTAAAAATGACCGCGGACAGGATTGCGCTGTACGGGTTTGCAAGATGCATTATATTGAGAATCTCCAGTTGGGGATATATTGTGACCATTGCCGCCGGTATAATTGCAAAATATTTGGCAATGTCATTGGCAATGCTGAAGGTCGTCAGGGTTCCCCGTGTTATCAATATTTGCTTTCCGATTTCAACAATATCCATTAACTTGGTCGGATTACTGTCCAGGTCAATTATATTTGCAGCTTCCCTGGCAGGCTGTGTTCCCGTGTTCATTGCAACTGCCACATCTGCCTGGGCAAGCGCCGGCGCATCGTTCGTGCCGTCTCCTGTCATGGCTACCATATGGCCCTGCTGCTGGTTTTCACGAATCAAACGAAGCTTGTCCTCAGGTTTTGCTTCTGAAAGGAAATCATCCACACCTGCTTCTGCTGCAATTGCCGCTGCCGTAAGATGGTTATCGCCTGTTATCATAACAGTCTTGATACCCATTTTCCGCAACTGTGCAAATCGTTCACGAATGCCGCCTTTTAGAATGTCCTTAAGATGTATTACGCCAAGGATTTGCGCATTATGACATACGACAAGAGGTGTTCCGCCTGATTTTGCGATACTTTCTACCTTCTGTTCAAGCTCGGAGGGTACATTTCCTCCTTTGCTTTTAACATACTCCGTGATTGCATCTGAAGCGCCTTTACGATACGATTGCCCGTCAATATCAACTCCGCTCATGCGTGTCTGGGCTGTAAACGGAATGGATTTCGAAGTTTGGGGAAGGGCTGTCAACCGCATCTGGTATTTATTTTTTGCAAGTACGACTATGCTTCTTCCTTCAGGCGTCTCATCAGTCAGTGAGGCAAATAGTGCAGCATTGGTAAGTTCCTCCTCGGAATGGCCGGTCACCGGAATAAATTCCACTGCCTGCCTGTCACCCAGAGTAATTGTTCCTGTCTTATCAAGGAGAAGGATATCCACATCTCCGGACGCCTCAATGGCTCTCCCCGAAAGGGCTATCACATTTTTTGAAAAGAGCCTGTCCATGCCCGCAATTCCGATAGCAGGCAGGAGGGCTGCAATCGTTGTCGGTGCTAAACAAACAAAAAGTGCAATAAGCACTGTAATCGAAACCGGAGTACCCTGTCCTGCAGCCTGGATGCTGTATATGGATAAGGAGCTGAAATTGATAACCACAAGCAGGAAGACCGCTGTTAACGATATCAGCAGCACTTCCAGTGCAATTTCGTTCGGGGTTTTACGGCGCTTTGCACCTTCAACCATGGCAATCATCCTGTCGAGGAACGCCTCTCCCGGATTCGCTGTTATGCGCACGATTATCTGGTTGGAAATGACTTTGGTCCCGCCTGTTACCGCACTCCTGTCTCCTCCTGATTCCCTGACAACCGGGGCTGATTCGCCTGTGACTGATGATTCGTTCACGAGCGCTGCGCCTTCAACCACTTCACCATCGCCGGGAATCATCTCTCCCGCTTCCACGAGGACGTAATCCCCTTTATGGAGGCTTGCAGAAGAGATAAGCTCGTATTTTTCCTTTGTCGCTGGATTTTCAAGCCTTTTTGCCATTACTTCTGTGCGTGTTTTACGAAGCGACTCGGCGCGTGCCTTTCCCCGCCCTTCTGCAAGCGACTCTGCAAAGGTTGAAAATATCACTGTCAGCCAGAGCCATAAGGATATAGCTCCTGTGAACCAGGAAGGTTCACCGGTTTTTAAAAATAAGCCTGCGAGGAAACTGACAGTTGTAATGATGCTCCCGAGCTCCACGAGGAACATAACAGGGTTTCGCCAGAGGCTAAGGGGATTAAGCTTTTTTAATGAATCCAGTAATGCCTGGCGTAAGAGTTCAGGTTCAAAGATTGTTATATTTTTTGTCTCAGTCATATTATTGACCTGCATGCATAATCATATGTTCAACAATCGGTCCCAGCGACAGTGCAGGAAAGAACGTCAGGGCTCCGACAATCAGGATAACAACAGCAAGCCATAACACGAATGAAACCTGATGTGTCGGAAGCGTACCGATGCTCGGCGGGATGTATTTTTTCTTTGCAAGAGACCCTGCCATGGCAAGCGCAGCTATTGCCGGAACAAACCTGCCGATAAGCATTGCAATTGCTGTCACCAGATTATAAAAAAGAGTATTGGCATTAAGTCCTGCAAAAGCGCTGCCGTTGTTGTTGGATACAGATGCAAAAGCATAGAGTATTTCGCTTAAACCGTGCGGACCGGGATTCAAAATCGAGGAAACTCCCGCATATGTCACCAGTGCAATAGAAACAAAAATGAGTACCAGAATGCCTGAAGTTAGGACGATCAGCACCGACGTCCACATCTCAAAGACTTCTATTTTTTTGCCAAGATATTCCGGCGTCCTGCCTATCATAAGACCTGCGATGAAAACCGCTATAATTGCAAAGGCAAGAATAGTGTAGAGTCCGGACCCTACACCGCCTGGAACAACTTCTCCCAACAGTATGAGCAGCATTGTGACCATTCCGCCTATGGGCGTTAATGAATCATGCATTGCGTTCACAGCGCCTGTGGAGGTAGCTGTCGTGCTGACGGCAAATAGAACCGTGCTGCCGATCCCGAATCTCACCTCTTTACCTTCCATATAAGAACCGTTAACGCCCAGCTTCTGCACGAGCGGGTTGCCGCTATACTCAGACCAGTACATCACTCCAAGGAATATTATAAACAGCATCATCATCGCTGCAAATAAAGCCCATCCCTGCCTGGTATTTCCTGCGAAGCGCCCGAATGTGTAAGTTAGAGAAAAAGGGATAATGAGGATAAGAAGTATTTCCAGGAAATTGGTTAACGGATTGGGATTCTCAAAAGGATGAGCTGAGTTGGCATTAAAAGGACCACCGCCGTTTGTCCCCAATTCTTTTATCGCTTCCTGTGATGCAATCGGTCCCATGGGGATCATCTGATTGCTAATGTTCTGCCCGTCCGATGTTTGAATTGGTTGAAGTAACGAACTATTTGCATAAGGATCAAAATTCTGGATAACGCCCTGGGAAACCAATAGCAGGGCTGCAATGATTGCAATGGGCAGGAGAATGTATAATACACTTTTAGTCATATCCTTCCAGAAATTTCCAATGGTCTGGGAAGTATGTCTGGTAAAGCCGCGAATTAAGGCGAGAGCTATACACAAACCAGTAGCAGCAGACAGAAAGTTCTGTACTGCGAGGCCCGACATCTGGGTCAGGTAACTTGCTGCCGATTCACCGCTATATGCCTGCCAGTTGGTATTTGTAACAAAACTTACAGCTGTATTGAATGCTAGGTCAAGGGAAAATCCCGGAAATCCCTGGGGATTGAGAGGGAGCATTCCCTGAAGCATCAGTATCAGGAACAGAACGATTATTCCAAGACCGTTAAATAAGAGCAATGACTTTGCATAATCTTTCCAGTCCATCTCTTCATCCTGCTTTATGCCTACCACTTTGTAAATCAGATCCTCAAGAGGTATCAGAATAGGACTTAAAAGAGTCCGCTTTCCCTGGAATACATTTGTCATGTAAGTCCCTAAAGGCTTAACAAGTAGTGTCAAAACTATTAGAAAAAATAACATCACACCGATATCAAAAAAGATTTCCATATCTGTCATATTGTACTCCGCTTATAGCTAATTTTAATAACTCCAACTTAGTACTACTATGTCACTTTGAGTCCCTTACGTAGGGACATGTGATATATAAGCTTTGTTGGGGAATAACATAAAATTAATCTCTCGATGTCGATTAATCATTTAGAATTGACGTAGTTGAACTTTTGTTATTACAGGAAAGAGATTGCTATCAATATGTCAGTAGGCGCTTGATAAGCAATAAACCATAAACGCTATATCGTTTGAATAATCATTAGCAGACTATATTTGTTCTTGTGCGGCTGTGGTCCAGCGGTTATGACAGGGGCTTCCCAACAACCTTTTATTATGAAAGGTGGGAAACAGCCTCTAACCCGGGTTCGAATCCCGGCAGCCGCATATTTAGTTACTAATAAATCCAAAAACCAACAGATTTAATAAGTATATCGGGCATTTTACATCAATTTTAATGGTTTGAATTAAGGGATTATAATGAAAGATTACATAATAAAAGACATAAACCTTGCTGATGAGGGAAAGCAGAGAATCGAATGGGCGCGAAGGCACATGCCCGTGCTCCAAAAGATAAAAGAGCAGTTCCAGAAGGAAAAACCGCTAAAAGGCATAAATGTGGTGGCTTGCCTTCATGTGACGGTCGAAACCGCCAATCTCATTTATACGATGAAGGCAGGGGGCGCAAATATCGCGCTTGCCGCTTCAAACCCGTTGAGCACACAGGACGATGTGGCTGCGGCGCTTGCTTCGGAAGGGATAAAAACCTTTGCGATAAAAGGAGAGAATGAGAAGCAGTATTACGAATGCCTTGAAGAAGCGCTCAAGATAAAACCGCATGTCACCCTCGACGACGGCGCGGATACAATAGCGCTTGTCCATTCAAAACATAAGGAACTTATCAAAAACATAAAAGGCGGATGCGAGGAGACAACGACAGGGGTAATCAGGCTGAGGGCGATGGCAGCAGAAGGCGCGCTGAAATACCCGGTCATCGCAGTAAACGATGCCGAGACCAAGATGATGTTCGATAACCGCTACGGCACAGGGCAGAGCACCATACATGGGATAATGAATGCAACAAACATCCTTTTTGCAGGGAAAACAATCGTGGTTGCAGGCTACGGCTGGTGCGGCAGGGGCGTTGCTTCACGGGCGCGGGGACTTGGAGGCAATGTCGTCGTGATAGAAGTCGAACCAAGAAAAGCACTCGAAGCGGTCATGGACGGTTTCAGGGTCATGCCAATGAAGGAAGCTGCAAAAGTTGGTGACCTTTTCATAACAGTTACTGGCGACATCTCAGTCATAAGGAAAGAGCATTTCCAGGTCATGAAAGACCAGGCTATTGTATGCAATTCAGGCCACTTCAACGTGGAAATAGATATACCGTCGCTGACAAAGATGTCAAAGAAAGTCAGCCAGATAAAGAATGACGTGCAGGAATTTGTCATGAAAGACAACCGGAGGATTTACCTTCTTGCCGAAGGGAGGCTTGTGAATCTTGCAAGCGCATTCGGTCATCCGCCCGAGGTCATGGACATGAGCTTTGCAAACCAGGCACTTGCCGTAAAATACATTGCTGAAAAAGGTAAGACGCTTGATGACCAGGTTTACAGGGTTCCTGCCGAAATCGACAGCAGAGTAGCTAAACTCAAGCTTGAAGCTATGGGCATCGAGATAGAAACCCTGACCAAAGAGCAGGATAAATACCTCCATTCATGGGAAATGGGGACATAAGATGCAGTTGCGAATAAAAGCGGTTGAAGATTATCTTAAAGGATTGTATGGCAGCGCCAGGGTTACAGCCATCAGCGAACTTGGCGGGATTCCGGTAGAGGTCGAGGAAGGGATTAAAGGATTCGGCTACGGGAAACCGTATCTTATCGAATTTGAATCAAACGGGAAAACGCAATCCGTCGTGCTTTCCTCAATGCGAGTGCAGAAGGGTTTCGGGCATGACCATTTTTCTGACAGGGCTGCGATTCTCATCTGGCAGAACTCGGTTTTTAATAACCTGCCAAAACACGTAAAATCCCT
>JAPMTY010000006.1 GCA_026552835.1 Candidatus Methanoperedens sp. | reverse complement strand
CTTTATCTCCATATATGCCATGAGCGTTTCCTTATCCTCGATTTTCATAGCCTCAAAAAGCTCCTGCTCTGCTATTTTCGCATGTTTCTCAGGCACGTCTATATAAAGCGTATCCCCTTCCTTTATCTGCCGCCCGACTGTGGGTCCATCGATACCCACAGCAACCTCCTTGCCCGCGCCAGCCTCGCCTATATTTTCGCTGTTTTCCTGGATTCCTTTTATTGTCCCCACAATCACGCCGTTATCTTTCATCACTTCAAGATTTGTCTTGATAACTCCGCCAAGCACTCTCACACCCACAACTGCGGGCTTGCTCTGCCTGAACGTGCAATCGGGCAAAATCTTGAACCTCCCGGGCTTGATGATGGTCTCATAGCGCTTTTTCTCCATGGATTGTTTTTGTTCGACCACCCATTTCTTGTAATCCTCGATAAGCCTGTAGATGACATTATTGACGAATAGCTTAATTTCAGAACCCATGAGTTCCTCCCTGGCATCAGGCAGGACATCCACTTCAAAACCCAGAATTACAGAGAATAGCGGGTCTTTAATTGTTTTTATTTCAGAAACATCGCGTTTTGAAACATCGCCGATATCAGCCCTTCGTATCGGTATGTTCTCCTTCTTTAGCTCGTTCACAAGAGCTTCAAGTGAGCCTATCGTATCAGCCTTGATGAGAATCCCGTTTGATTCGGTTTCTATCCTCACCGCATCTATTTCGGATTTTATCGCGGCCGATACCTCCTCGAGATTGCCAAAAACGGCGCGTACCTGCGAACCTGCAAGCGCTCCTTCAAGTGACGGCGCCGCGATTTTAACACCCGACGCTGCGACCACTTTCTTTACCTGCTTGAATTTCTCTTCTGCGCGAATCTCGGAAAGCGGGCGCGGTTTCAAAAGGGCGCGGATTTTTGTGGCAATCGGGTCTCCCCTGCTACCCACGACTATTGTATCACCCACGTTTAGCTCGCCGTCATATAATATCACATCAAGCGTTGTGCCAAGACCCACTTCTTCCTTTACTTCAAGGACTGTCCCGGTGCCTGGACCGACTGCCCTGTATTCAAGGTCTTTTTCAAGGAACTTTTGCGCCAGCCCCATTAATATCATGAGGAGGTCGGGTATGCCTTCCCCGGTCTTTGCGCTTAACGGCACCACGCCAATGTTGCGCTGGAAATCCCGCACACGGTCGTACCTGTCAGAGCTGAAACCCATTTCATAGAGTTTGCCGATTATTACATATATTTTTTCATCAAGCGCAACTTTTGTATGCTCCGGCTGTTCCGGATATGAGACAATGAACGGCTGCCCCGATTGCGGGTTCCAGCCTGCAACTTTGTCTATCTTTGTCCCGGCCACCACAAACGGCGTCTTAAATCTCTTAAGTATCTCGACTGCTTCTATAGTCTGCGGCTGGAATCCCTCGTTAACATCGACAACCAGAATAGCAAGGTCGGCAAGTGCGCCGCCTCTTGCCCTGAGAGTTGTAAAAGCCCTGTGCCCGGGAGTATCGATAAAGAGCAGTCCCGGGACTTTTGTATCTCCCTTAAAAACCGGTCCGCATACGCGTTTAATAACATCGAGCGGCACTTCTGTAGCGCCAATATGCTGCGTTATGAGACCTGCTTCCCGCTCCGCAATAGTGGTGCCCCTTATCCTGTCAAGCAGCGAAGTTTTGCCGTGGTCGACATGCCCCATCACACACACGATGGGAGTGCGCAGATTATTTTCCATACTCTATAATTGTACTGAGTTATAATACACTTTTTGTTAATTTTACTATCAATAGTTCAGGATGGTCTTGGATTAACCGCCAGCCTCCACACGTCGTACTCAATTGGCTTATAATCGCTTTTGAAATGATACCCTTAATTTTCGTATATCCAGGCTTCGTCCACTCTCGAATATCCCGCTATCTCTGAATCCTTGAAATGGATGCTTATTTCCCTTTCCGCCGAATCCGGTGAGTCGCTGGCATGGACGATATTGCGCCCGGTATCAAGAGCAAGATCGCCCCGGATTGAACCGGTGGCCGCATTTACAGGGTTGGTAGCCCCGTTTATTGCCCGCATCACAGAAACCGAATTCTTGCCTTCAACCACCATTGAAACCGATGGCCCCGATGTAATAAAACTGATAAGCGAATTAAAAAAAGGTTTTTGGGAATGTTCAGCATAATGTTTTTTGGCGATATCCGTGGAAATCGTATTCATGCGCATGGCCACTATTTTAAGCCCGCGCCGCTCTATCCGGCTTATGACCTCCCCGACCAGCCCCCGCTGTACGCCGTCGGGTTTAACCATCACGTAAGTGCGTTCCACGGCTCCCACCTTTTATGCTGTTTTCCCTCTTGCTTTACGTCCCGCCTCTGTCCATCTGACCTTGCGTGGAATCCTGCCAAGGTTTAAATTCCCCTGGCATTTTGATGAACAAAAATAGAAGACAGTCCCGTCCTTTTTGGCATAAAGCTTGCCGGTGCCGGGCTCAATAGCGCCTCCGCAGAAAGAACATTTCTTTTTTTCCATGATCTCACCTTGACATTAATTTCTTAGCTTCCCTTGAAGTCTCAAGCAAAATCAGGATATCGCCGCGCTTCACAGGTCCGACGACATTGCGGGTAATAATCCTGCCCTTATCCCTGCCGTCAAGTACCCGGCACTGTATCTGCATGGCTTCACCATGCATGCCGGTCTTACCGACGACTTCAATTATTTCAGCGGGATATCCCGCGTCTTCATCTGCCATGCTCTCACTTCTTCAAAGCCTGGACTTTCTGTGCCACTTCATCAACCAGCTCTTTGCCTTTTCCAGGTTCAACTATTGCCGCTGCTCCGCTTCCCACGCTCAATCCTGCGGCTGCGCCGAGTTCGACCTGTTTTTTAACAAAGATATATGGTGTATTCTTTTCCTCGCAAAGTGCGGGCAGATGCATCACAATTTCAGGCGGGTTCACATCTTCGCCGATTATTACAAGTTTTGCAATTCCACGCTCGATTGCTTTTGTGGCTTCATTTGTTCCTTTCTTAATCTTTCCTGTATCCCGTGCCATCTCCAGAGCTTCTAATGCTTTATTGGATAACTCGGCGGGAACTTCAAATTTGATATATGTTTGTGCCATTTTAATTACTTCCTTCAGGATTTAATCCTTCATCATTCATTCGATTAAAAGTATCGGCTTCTCTACAGCGCCATGGGGTATATATTTTGCGCTAACGAATCTCTTCGTTAAATACTCTGGAAATATCGGTTGATACTATCCTGACATAGGTATAATTTCCGCTTGTTGTCAGGTTATATAGTTCGAAACCATTTTTAGTGCTATTGGTTTTTAACCTGTTGATTTTTTCCAGAGTGCTTGAGTTCACATCCATGTATGCAGTTGTCCTTTCATAACTTCCATTGATTGCCCGGACACCAATATAAAATTGTTTTGCAAAAGTCACGTTTGAACTTATTGTTTGATACTGTGCAGGCTCAACTTTACTGAGCAGTCCATTATATAAGTCCAACGAAGTATTTGTTTTATTCAGACCGTACATGATTTCCAAAACATGACTTGCAGTTTCTTCGTTCGGGGCATAAATAACAGGGTTTCCCAGTATGTTTATTGCGCCTGTATCCTGTCTTTTGAGTATATTATTCGTGTTGGGTATCACTATATATTCAAAATCATTCCTATCCGGGTACATGGTACTTAGCAGAAGGAAGTTTGGTACTCCTTGCTGGATACTCGGCAGGGTTGCAAAATACATTTTTGTGGTATTCGATTTGTAAATCCTGTTGTCCAGGTCATTTATCAAAGAGCCCATATCCCCGGAGTATTGTAAAACCGCCTGTTTCATCTGAGGCGTCATGCCATCAATATCCACAAAATCCGCTGAGATTGCCCCGTAAGGTGTCATGTTGAGACCATCTGCAATTGAATAGAACGGCTGGTCGACAGTCCAGAATTCAGGATTGTATTTATCCTGCTGCGATGGCTGCGTGGATGTCTGCGATGCCGAATTGCTACTCGGGCTTGTTATGACATAAGCCACGGGCACGATAATCATGATTAAAATCATAAATGCTGCGATTAATTTATATGCATCCTGCTTCTTCATGCTCCCTCCTAATGCTTTTCATATATTAAAGCATCACGTAACTTTTATATACGATGTACTCATTTATACATTGTTGTACAAGATTGTACAGTGAAAATTATGAAAGAATATATTCTGAAACTCATACAGAACCAGAGCCTGACAACAGAAGAGGCGGGCCTTGCAATAACCAAGATATTCAGCGAGGCGACCGATGCGCAGATAGCTGCATTTTTGACAGCCCTGAAGATGAAGGGTGAAACCCCGGCAGAGATAGCAGGGCTTGCGCTGGGCATGAAGAAAGCCGCCAATATTATTTCCCCGAAGGTTGCAGGCACACTTATCGATACCTGCGGAACCGGCGGAGATTCGACAGGCACCATCAACGTAAGTACCGCAGCAGCCATAGTGACCGCTGCATGCGGTGTTTTTGTTGCAAAGCACGGCAACTATTCAATCACTTCAAAATCAGGAAGCGCCGATGTACTCAAAGAACTTGGCATAAGGATAGACTCATCACCGCAGGAAGTGCAAAAGATTATAGAAAAAACGGGAATAGGTTTCATGCTCGCGCCTGTGTTCCATCCCTCTATGAAAAGAGTGGCGCAGATAAGGCGGGACCTGGGTTTCAGAACTGTTTTCAATATTCTCGGGCCGCTTACGAACCCTGCGAATGCAAAAGCGCAGTTGATAGGCGTTTTTGCCGGCTCCCTGTGCGAACCCATGGCAAACGTCCTTAACATACTCGGGACTGAAAGGGCGCTCGTTGTCCACGGCAGCGGCATGGATGAGATATCAAATACAGGCGAAACCCAGGTGGCAGAATTGAATCACGGCAGGATAACAAAATATACCCTGACGCCGGAAAAGCTTGGCATCAAGCGTGCCACGGCCGGTGAAATCGCAGGCGGGACCCCGGAAGAAAATGCAAGGGATATCGTGGAAGTGCTAAAAGGGAAAAAAGGCCCGAAGCGGGATATCATAGTAATAAATGCAGGCGCAGCCCTGCTTGTCAGCGGAAAGGCTGATACTATCGAATCAGGGATAATAATGGCGAACCAGTCTATTGACACAGGCGTTGCTCTGGATAAATTGAAAGAATTCGTGAACGCGGCAGGCGACCCCGGAAAGCTTGCGCGGTTTTTGTAAAGTGAAACAATGAAAGTAAAAATATGCGGTATCAAAGCAGACCGCGACCTTAACATGGCAATAAACGCAGGGGCGGACGCTGTGGGATTCATAACCGAAGTCCCTGTAGATTCACCCAGGAAAATCAGTATTACCGAGGCATCAAGGCTGATTTCAAAAGTACCTGTTTTTATGACTTCAGTGCTTGTAATAATGCCGGAAACTGCAGAACAGGCCATCAATATGATACAAACTGCAAGACCGGGCGCTGTCCAGATACATAATGCAATGGCGATTTCTGAACTTAAACAAATAAAGGAAACCGGGATAAAGCTCATTAAAACAATTGCCGTTTCGCAGAATTCGGAGCCCGGAACACTAATAAAACAGATTAGTGAACTTTCAGGAATAGCGGATGCGGTTCTTCTCGATACCGCGATTGATGGAAAAACCGGCGGAACGGGAGCTCAACATGACTGGGAGATAAGTTCGGAAGTGGTTCTTCATGCAGGCATGCCTGTGATACTGGCAGGCGGCTTGAATCCTGAAAATGTCAGAGCGGCTGTGCGCACCGTGCGCCCGTATGCGGTCGATACGGCTTCGGGCGTGGAAACCGATGGAAAAAAAGACGAAAAAAAAGTGATGGCATTCATCAATAATGCGAGGATACATGGAATTTGATATAAGTGAACCGGATTTCATAAGCCTTTCAGAAGAAAAACCTGTTATCATCCAGCTTATGGCTAAGGTACAAACCGAATGTTCCCCTCTTGACCTTTACGCGGCGATGGATAAAAAATGCGCATACCTTCTTGAATCAGTTGAGAAGGAAAAAAAGCATGCCCGGTTCTCTTTCGTCGGGGCTTTACCCGACGCGGTCATTACAATCAAGAACCGGTTGTTAACGCTTGATTACACTCACAGGACAAACCTGATTAAGCTAATCGAGTCCTCGCTTTCGGAGGTTTGCAATTCCAAAAAAGGCAGGGGAAGGAAACTTAAAGCCGGATTTGATACGATGGATGCCATAAGGGCGGCTTTTGCAGCCTCAAATGTTAAATATATCGGCAAAAGTTTTGACAGGCAGACATTTCTCGGCGGAGCTATCGGTTTTTGCGCTTATGATATGGTGTATGACTGCTGGCTGGATATTCCTCAAAAGAAGAGCAATACTCCTGACGCACAGTTTGCGCTCACCACAAAAACCGTGGTTTTTGACCACCTGACAAATGAAACGTATATAGTTGTTACGCCGTTCGTCATGAAGGAAGACAATCCGGAGGCTGTGTATCAAAATGCAAAAGCGGATGCCGAAAAACTGGCGAAAGTGATAAACAACGCCAATGCGCTTGTTTCAAAGAAAAACAAGCCCGCGCAAATAACTTGCAATATGGGTAAAGAAGAATACGAAGATGCAGTCAAGAAAGCAAAAAAACACATAATCGACGGCGATATTTTCCAGGTTGTTCTGTCACGCAGGTACGAGGTAACAACAGACCAGACGCCGCTTGAACTATATACAGTGCTCAGGAGCGTCAATCCAAGTCCTTACATGTATCTTTTTGAGTTCAACGGCACGGCTATCATAGGTGCAAGCCCCGAAACTTTGCTTTCAGTTCATAAACGGAAGGTTATAATCAACCCGATAGCCGGCTCATGCCCGCGCGGGAATACCAAAGCTGAGGATGAAGCATACGCAAAGGAGATGCTGGAAAGCGAGAAAGAGCGGGCTGAGCATGTGATGCTCGTTGACCTCGGGCGCAATGATGTGCGGATGGTCTCAAAAGGCGGCTCGGTGAAAGTGGACGATTTCATGTCTGTCCTGAAATACTCCCATATCCAGCATATAGAGAGCACCGTTTCAGGCTCGCTGCGCGACGAATGCGACCAGTTCGATGCCACGCGCGCTATATTCCCGGCTGGTACGCTTTCAGGCGCGCCCAAGATCCGGGCAATGGAAATAATACACGACCTTGAGAAAGATGCAAGAGGAATCTACGGCGGCGGCGTGGGTTATTACTCATGGAACGGGGATGCGGATTTTGCCATAGTAATAAGGACGATAATCAAGAACGGCAGAACGGCAATAGTGCAGGCCGGCGCAGGCATTGTTGCGGATTCTGACCCGGAATACGAGTATAACGAGACTGAGCGCAAGATGGCAGCGATGATTAAGGCGATTGGAGGGGTGCCATGAAGGTCTTATTCGTGAACAACAAGGACTCCTTTGTCTGGAACCTTGTGGATTACGTTTCGATATTCGAGCCTGATACTATTGTTGTTCCAAATACCATTTCGCTTGGCGAAGTTAAGAAAATTAATCCTGATGCCATAGTGATATCGCCCGGTCCGGGGCATCCTGCAAACCCGAAGGATATCGGAACCTGCCTTGAGATTATCAGGGAATCGAGTGTTCCCCTGCTTGGCGTGTGCCTCGGTCACCAGGCGATAGCAGTTGCTTTCGGCGGCGAGGTAAGCCACTCGCCATCAGGTCCTTTACATGGGAAAACCTCGCAAATATACCACAACGGCGACGGCATTTATCAGGGCCTGCCCAACCCTGTTGTGGGAGGACGCTATCATTCGCTTGCCATAACGAGGCTGCCGAGTGAGCTTGAGATTACGGCTAAGACGAAAGATGGAATAATTATGGGAGTGAGGCATAAGCGAAGACCCATATTCGGGCTGCAGTTCCATCCAGAGTCTGTGCTGACGCCGCAGGGGTTGAGGATTGTGGAGAATTTTTTGAAATTGAAACAATTTAAAGGCTAAGTTTAATGTTACGCGGCGGAATTTTGAGGGGATGATTCCTATGCGCATGTTCATCCACTTGGTTGTTGCAGGATAAAGATATAAATACCAAAAAGAAATCTTTAACTATGAAACTTACAGATATTATTATTGCGATAATTGCCCTGGTAATTGCATTTATTTTAATAGGGATAGTATTCAAGCTTATATGGCTCTTAGTAGTTTTGATAATCGCTTATATCGTGTATTTATTTTTAAAAAAAGCATTGTGACATAAATGATGTAAAACTAGCTTCCATAACGTCTATCAAGGAAATAATGCACAATAAAAATAACAAGCCAGAAAATCACTGCACCAAATAAGGCGCCCTGCCAATCAACTGTTTTATTTTGCAGGAAAAATTTTAGCAGGATAAAAATAACAAAATAGAAAATTGATGCAACAGAAGCTGTAAAAAAAGGACTATTTTTTTCCATGATACCCAAGTTATGATTTAATATATCAAATAACTTTCTTTTAGGTATTTTAAATGAGTAAAATATGGTCTTCAAAAAAAATATGGAAAATTATTTGAGACAAATGAGTATATATTTACAAGAGGCACAAAAAATATAATCGGGGAATATTTGTGGACCAGGAAAAAGAATCAAAATCCATTTTAAGCAGGAGAAGATTCCTGATTTATCTGGGAATTTTTTTCGGTATTATAATTGGTTTACTCAGTATATTAAAAAATGCCGGGATAAAAACTATCAACATGTTTCGCATAAGGAGTGTCGAGCAAACACCTCAGTTTGACCCCGGGGCATGGAAACTGACAGTAGAAGGACTTGTGAACTCTCCTCTTGTTATAACATATAATGAACTTTTGAATCTTGAAAGCGAAGAACAGGTATCTGATTTTCACTGCGTGGAAGGATGGTCTGTGGATGCTGTTAAATGGAAAGGAATACGGTTAAAAGTCCTGTTTAACAAGACGGGTATTAAACCGGAAGCTGCATTTGTGACATTTCACTCGGCAAGCGGCCTGTATAGCGACAGCCTTTCACTGAAAGATGCCATGGAATCCCAGGTCATGCTTGCCTATATGCTGAATGATGAACCGCTCCCCCAGGAACAGGGAAAGCCTTTGCGTCTTGTGATGCCGAGAATGTTCGGTTATAAGAGCGTGAAATGGGTAAACAGGATAACGCTTACACAAACACAGGAAGTTGGTTACTGGGAAAGTCTCGGTTATAACATTGACGGGGTGTCCTATCCTTAATATGAGAGTATTGAGATTCGATATCAACAGCAGGTTCTTGCACTGGTCTCATGCTGTATTTTTCATCTGGCTCCTGATAACGGGAATCAGCATGTTCCTGACACCAAAATCCCTTCTTGGAAACCCGTTATTAAAGATGGCTCATGTGTATGCTTCCCTGCCTTTTATACTGGTTCCCATCCTGATTTATATTTTTAGTGGTCAAAAAACCCGTGAAGATATAAGGGACATGAAGTCCTGGGCAGGAGATGATTTAAAATGGTTCATCGAAATCCTGAAAAATAATAAAACACATGTTGCCGGCAAGTTCAACGGCGGGCAGAAAGCAAATTTTTTCCTGACATTGCTTCTTATCATCGGGCTTTCTTTATCCGGTTTTATAATATGGATGAAATCAATGTTCAGTGTGAATTTTGTGGAATTTAGTTTCATTGTTCATGATTTCCTGGCCGAAATATCCATATTTCTGTTAGCCGGGCATGTCATCTTCACGCTGTTTAATATCGAGTCACTGCGAGGTATTATTAACGGGGAAGTAAATTCTGAATGGGCAAAGAAACACTACCCTGACTGGTTTTTGAAGAAAAGCGGAAGTTAAAAACGATGCAAAATGATATATTCGAAGAGTACATTGTAATTCCAAGATGAAAAAATCAATCATAGTAATTTTCATGGTATTGTTTTTCGCATCAATACTTCCAATCTCAGAAGGGACGTCTGCAAATCACACTTTTGAAATTACTTCACTCACAATTAATTTTGATAAAACCAATGCCACATTCATAGTGAATTATGACCTTGGCCAAATCCCAAAAATGTATATTCTTCTGTTCGGAAGTAAAAGCATTGAACCAAAAGTAAGAGATATCTTCTCGAATTTTGATTATGATATTGTGAAAATGAACCAGGACGAAACAATTCTCAAAGTGAAAAACATCTCACGGCTTGAAAAGGGATTTTATCTGCACGATTCACGCAAGTTTGGAGACAGTATAAATACCATCTTCGTTACCACCCCCGACTCGCCTCGCGCAAAGGAATACTTAAATCTTAATTCAACACCCGACACATTCTACCGCTCATGATGTTTCTTTTTCTCGAAGACCGAGGGCAAATGGACAATGTATGTCCCGTCTTCTTTAAGCGCCATTACGATTTCATCTCTTTCCAATAGCGATTCCAGATTTAATTCGTATGAACCCGGGGATACTATTCTCACGGATTCTACCCGCTCGCCTATTTCAGGTTTCGGCTCTGCTTTCACTTCTTTTGATTCGGCCTCTGGTGTCTTGTTTCCAAGAATCTCGTCAACCTCTTTGATAAATCTTGAAGCAGCGGGGGGAACTGCCTCCTTGTTTCTTGTTTCGGAATGAGGTTCATCTGCGTCTTTTACATACAGGAACTTATTCCATCCGCATTTCGGGCAGCCGTTAAGTATTATTGCAGCGCCATCTTTGAAAACGCTTTCACATCGTGTACATTTATGCGGCATGGTCTATGGTGCTGAGACAAGTGCGCTTATCAGGTCCCTGTCCTTTTTTATCGTCTTTAGCTGGTCTGCAGGCCCTATTACTGTGAGCCTTGTTTTCACACTGGTTTTTCCGAATAGTTTACCAAGTATATTGTTATCATGTTTTACTGGGTAACTCTCAATCTCAATCCCTGAGAAATCGTCTGGCGCTATCTCTGTCATGGTCAGCTCTATAAGTTTTGTCTGCTCATTCGGGGTGAGACCTTTCTCAAGAATAAGGATTTTCCCGTTTCTTACCTCATCAAGGATTAACCGCACCTTTTCCATCGAGGTCATGGAATCGAGTTTATCCTCGGATATTAAATCCATTTGAATTCCTTTTATCATAAAGCGACACCTCGCTTTATGCTGTGTCCACGTATGGCTTCGCCATACGTGTTGTCTTTAATAAATTTTTTCATAATAATCACCCGAAGTGGTCAGCAATCTGTTGATACAGTGCATCTATGTTCTGTCCCTCAAGAGCGGATATGGGAACGAGGGGGTGCTGCGGGAACGCGCTGTGAATCCTTGCAGGCGATGATGTGGGAAGGTCAATCTTATTGGCTGCAATCAAAAGCGGAAGCTTCCGCGCCTCCATATTGCCTATCACGGTCACATTTACTTGCGTGTACGGGTCTTCAGTCGCATCCATAACAAGTATAACACCGTCAAGGTCATCCAGCCATTTAACAGCTTCAATCACGCCTTCAGTCGCTTCTTTTGCCCGCCGTTTCGATTCTTCTTCAGTCAGCCCGAATGCCATGAAGTCATGGAAATCAATCTTGGTGGCAAGTCCGGGCGTATCGATTATATCCAGAGTCACCGACGAGCCGTTGCATTCGATGGTCACGCCTTCGCGTCGGCGCGCTCTTCGGGTTTCGTGCGGGATATGGGACACCGAACCCATGGCATCACCGGTCCAGTCCCTGACAATCCTGTTCGCAAGCGTGGTCTTCCCTGCATTGGGAGGACCGTATATTCCAATCCTCGCTTTCTTTTTTCTGAATAGCCGCTTTATCCACTTAAAGTCCAGCCCCAGCCTTTTTATTATGCCCATAGTCATTGTGCCTCAGTGTTTAATATCGGTTCTCTCTTTTTTAGTTTTCCCTTATTTTTGAAAAAACCAACGATTATGTCTCATTTTTTAAAAGTTAATCAAACTCCGACAACTTCAACTGCCTTCTTGAACACTTCTCGCCCGGAATCTCAACTGGATAAACACCACTCAAACATCCCACACAAAGGTCATCCATAGGAATCCCGATGGAGCTCACAAGCCCTTCAATACTCAAATAACCCAGGGAATCGGCATTAATCAAAGCTTCAACACCTTTCACTGTCTTATAAGCAGCCACAAGTTCCTCTCTAGTAGCCATGTCAATCCCCAGATAGCACGGTGAAATAATCGGCGGGCTGGCAACCCTCATGTGAATCTCCTTCGTTCCTGCTTTACGAATCAAGTCGATTATCCGCCGCGAAGTTGTCCCGCGCACAATACTGTCGTCGATGAGCACAACGCGTTTGCTTTCTATATTCGGCTTTATAGTATTGAGTTTCAATCTGACCGCAGTCTCCCTCATATCCTGTCCCGGCATGATGAAAGTCCTCCCAATGTAACGGTTCTTCATCAATCCTTCCATATAATCGATGCCCGAACTCTTGGAGAAACCTATCGCATAAGTAATTCCAGAATCAGGCACCGGGGAAACAATATCGGCTTCTACCGGATGCTCCTTGAAAAGCGTTGCTCCGATGCGCATCCTGACATTATACACAAGCTGTCCGTCTATAACAGAATCGGGGCGCGCAAAATAAATATATTCAAAGACGCAGTGCGCGCAATTCTTTGATTTAATCAGCTGGCGGCTTTCATACGACCCGTTGCTGAATATCAGCATTTCTCCAGGGGCAACATCACGGATGAAATCCCCGTTTAATATATCAATAGCAACACTTTCAGATGCCACAACAAAGCCGTTATCAATACGCCCAAGACATAGTGGCTTTACCCCAAGCGGGTCGCGGATAATGACGAGCGTTTTGTCTATCAGGATGGCAAGCGAATAAGAACCCACAAGCCTTTTCATCATCTCCCTGACAGCATCTTCAAGTTCATTGTGCATGAGTTCTTTAACCAGGAGATGCGCAATGACCTCGGTATCAGAATCCGAGAGGAATATCCTCCCCTCTTTTACAAGCTCTTCTCTCAATTCTTTTGAGTTTACAAGATTGCCGTTATGGGCGATTGCTATCGTCCCGCTGCTGAAACTGACAAGAAGAGGCTGGCAGTTCTCAATCTTTGAGCCGCCTGTAGTCGAATAACGGACATGCCCGATGCCGACATGACCTTTCAGTTTCTGGATATCAGCTTTATTAAAAACATCAGGCACGAGTCCCATGCCTTTTAAAGTCTGGACACAGTTCCCGTCATGGACGGTTATGCCTGCAGATTCCTGGCCCCTGTGCTGGAGAGAATATAATGCGTAATAAATTGATAGTGCGGCAGGCGCCTCTTCTTTATAAGAGACACCGACTATACCGCATGCTTCATGCAACCGGGGTCACCTTAATATCCGCATTTTTCTTGCCATTTGTATGATCGCATTCGTTTGGTCTTTCCGAATCCGCACGATGCGCACATTTTTGTATGGGTATTAAATGAAACGCTTCCGCATCTTCTGCATTTAATATGGGTCTTATGCTGGCGCATACCCATTGACGGCGTACCTTTTGACATTTATTATCACCTTTGTTAATTTTTAAGGAGAAATGAATACTATATTATCCCCGCGGACAACTACAGTTCCAAGTTTCTTTGTTTCGTTCTCTTTTATTTCCTCAGCTTTTTCCAGTACTATATTCATGTGAATATCGTAGCCCTGCAATTCGCCTCTGAATTCTCTTGAGCCCTTTAACCGTATCAGTACGGATTTATTTAATGCATTGTTTAGAATGTCGAGGGGTCTATTTCCCATATAACGCTCCTGAATATTAGTAAACTATTAATTCAATAGTGCACCAAAGTGGTCAGGACAATATTTAAAACTATTGGTGGCAAATGAAAACGTTTAAGAAAGGTTTATCAAAAGAAGGGGTATGCGCCATACCCTTATACGTCATAAAGGGGCGTAACCTTTTATGAAGATAAAATCACGGAATATATTGAGAAAAACCGAAGAAAAGGCTCTCGTCAATGATATTATGGAAGCTTTTGGGGATGTCTCTTCGTTTATTGGAAAGAAGCTTGAATATGTACAGTCGGATGAATCGGATTTTATTTTCGTGGACGGTGAACCGCTATTATTCAAGATTGAAGGGAAGATATTCCCGACAGTAAAAGGCGCTCTCAAGTTGAACCCTTCCCGGCGCAGGATTGTGGTGGATCCCGGGGCAGTGAAATTCATTATAAACGGGGCTGACATAATGGCTCCGGGAATAGTGGATGCCGATCCCGCTATCAGGGAGGGTGACCTCGTTATAGTAGTAGAACAGGCTCATGGAAAGGCGCTCGCTATCGGAAGGGCTCTTATGACCGGAAAAGACATGAAGGGTGGAAAAGGAAAGGCTGTCAAATCCATACATTTTGTCGGGGACGAAATATGGAAGCTTGAACAGAAATAAATAAATAGATACAAACAGTAAGGAGTAAAGGTGATGATTTCATGGCGTCGAAATTTTTAGATAAGTTCCTTGGAAGCGGGAAAAAGGCAAAAGCTGAGGCAGAGGAATATCAAGAACTTGATTTATCGGAATTCGAAGAGGGTTTCAAGGATGAACCAACGGGTACTTTCATCCGGATAGCTGAACTTTCCGGGCTTGATATTATGCCAGAATTGAAGAAGCAGATATACGGCGGGAATATCCTTATGATTGATATATCGCCTGCAAAAAAAGATAAACTGGTTTTCGACAGGGCGATTAAGGATTTAAAACAGGTTGTTGGCGACGTGCATGGCGACATTGCAATGATAAAGGAAGACCAGGTCATTGTAACCCCGCGCGGTGTCCGGATCGACAGACAAAAATTAAAGTGAACTCCGAACCAATCCACCCATTAACCGTTACCAGGAGCGTTTGCCCGCTCTGTTATAAGGAACTCCTGACAAACTGGGTTCCGGATAATATTCCTTTTTTCGGGGAAGTGATGCATATTACTACCCTGTGCGAATGCGGATTCCGGTATTCGGATACTTTAATACTGGCACAGAGTAAGCCTGTGCGTTACGAATTGAAAATAAAAAACCTGGACGACCTTGATGCGCGGGTGGTGCGTTCCACGTCAGGGACGATAAGGATTCCCGAACTCGGGGTAGATATTGAACCGGGGCCGGCCTCTGAATCTTTTGTCTCTAATATCGAAGGCGTGCTTGACAGGGTTGAAGAAATACTTGGAATGGTAACGCGCTGGGGAGAACAAGAAAAAACAGAGCGCGCACTGGAACTTCTCTCGATTCTTGAAAAAATAAAAGCGGGTAATTATGAGATAACCGTCATTATCGAGGACCCACTGGGCAACAGCGCCATAATTGCAGAAAATGCCACGAAAAAGGAGCTTACAGAGGAAGATGTTGCTCATCTTAAAACCGGTATGATAATTTTTGAAAAATAACAGCATTTTCATAAGGCAAAAAGCATATTTCGTCATCCTGCAGCTTCTGGATTCAGTAATAGCAGGGAAAAAATATCCCGACATGCTGCTTGGTGAAATTTTTAAAAATGAAACTTTTTTATCTTCCGAAAAAGCGACCATTGTTGAGTTCACCTACGGAATCCTGCGCCACCGGGGGCGGATTGATTATATTATCGGACATGCATCAAGAGCCTCGCCGCCCGATATTGATTTAAATATTCTCAATATTCTCAGGATTTGCACTTACCAGGCAGTGTTTACCGGGGCATCGGCTGCCAGCGTCATAAATAACGCGACTGCGCTTTGCGTTGATGAGAAACGGCTCGAAGGGTTTGTAAAAAGAACTGTTGAGGGAATAATAAAAAATAAAGATGAAGTTACTTTCCCCGATAAAGAAAAGACACCCATTGAATATATTTCGGTATATCATTCACACCCTATTTGGATTGTGGAAAAATGGATGAAAGAATTTCATGAAGCCGGCATGGTGGAAGCGCTGTGCGCTGCCAATAATCACGAACCTCCTTTAACAATACGCGCAAATCCCCTGAAGACAAAACGAGAATCTCTCCGGGAGGCTCTTGGTCATGAGGGCTATACTTCATCGCCAACAATGTTCTCGCCTTTCGGGCTTGTTGTTGATAAAAAAGAGGATATCTTTAAAACAGATGCTTTTGCTAACGGGGCTTTTGAGGTGCAGGATGAGGGCAGCCAGCTTATTACCCTGCTTACGGCGGCAAAACCTGGGGAATTTGTTGTGGATGCCTGCGCGGGAAACGGCGGAAAGTCCCTGTTGCTTTCAGGACTGATGAAGAATAAAGGCAATATTATTGCTTTTGAAACCAGCGCTTCAAAGCTTTCAAACCTGAGGCGGCGGGCAGCGAGGGCAGGCGCTTTGAATATCAGGACTGTTGAAACTGACAGTCTTGGTGAATACGATGGCCGAGCTGATTGCGTATTGATAGACGCCCCATGCTCGGGCATGGGAGTATTCAGGAGAAACCCTGATTCGAAATGGAGGCTGACACAGGAGGATATAAGAGAGCTTTCTGCCAAGCAAAAAGAAATATTAAGGGAATATAGCGGTCTTGTAAAACCCGGCGGGAGACTTGTTTATGCCACATGCACCATCAGCAGGGAGGAAAATGAGGATGTTGTGCGGGGTTTTCTTGAGGAGAACATGGATTTCCACATGGTTCCTGCTTCTGAAATTAACCCTGAAATATTTGGCAAATTTACGACAGAAGAAGGATATTTCAGATCGCTGCCGCATGTTCATGGTACTGATGGGTTTTTCGGGGCTGTGATGAGACGAAATTAAATGGGCATGGGAATATCAATATATCATCTCCCCCTTCAAAAAAGCCGCAGACCTTGCATCTTTCGGCTTTGTAAAAATGCCATCTTTGTTATTCACCTCGATTAATTCCCCGTTCAACAAAATCCCTACCCTGTCTGCAATGCGCTTCACCTGGTAAATGTTATGCGTTGCAATAACGATGGTCGTTCCGCGCTCGCTCCGTATCCGTTCGATAACCTCCTCCATCTTTGCCACATTAGCTGGGTCAAGGTTCGTTGTCGGCTCATCAAGAAGAAGGATATCGGGGTCATAAACTATAGCCCGCGCAAAAGCCATGCGCTGTGCCTCCCCGCCTGAGAGAGTACGGGCTTTTTGATGTTCTCTCCCATCGAGTCCCACAATACTTAATGCATTCATGACTATTTTCTTCATAGTTTCCTTATCGGCCTTGCGGACTTTGAGCCCGTAAGCCACATTGTTGAACACAGAAGTATTGAAAATGGCTGGCGTCTGGAAAAGCATCGACATCCTGCGCCTGGCATCGATTTTATGGCTGCTGTTAATACCGTTGAATACAATTCTGCCATCCGAGGGCGTCTCTAAAAAGTTTAATATCCGAAGCATTGTGGTCTTCCCCACCCCGCTCGGTCCGATGAGTGCAAATATCTCACCCCGGTTAATCACGAGGCTTACATTTTTTAATACTTCCTTGCTTCCGAAGGATTTGCAGAGGTTCTGTATCCTGATTAACTCCTCAGCCATTTCAATCTCTCCTCTGGAAGAAGTTAGCCAGTATATTAACAGAAAGAACAAGGGAAATCAGGATAATCCCGAGGGCAATTGACGTGGATATATCGCCCTTGCTCGTTTCCAGTGTAATCGCAGTCGTGAGCGTGCGCGTTTCGGAAAGCCCTTCACCTATCCCGCCCACGCTTCCTGTGAGAGCGATATTGCCGCCGACAATAAGAATCGCGCCCACCTCTGCGAGCGCCCTTCCGAGTCCTGCAAGTACGGCTGTGATGATGCCGAATCTTGCCTCTCTTAAAACCGCAACCGCAGCGTCATTTTTGTTACCGCCGAGCGTATAAACAGTCTCGATTATTGGTTGAGGAACTGCTTTTATTGCAGCAAGTGAGATACCTGTTATAACCGGCGTGATAAGTATATACTGGGCCAAAATCATGGCTTTTTGCGTAAAAATCATATTCAAAACCCCGAGGGGTCCTGCAGGCACGAACATCACGAAGATAACAAGCCCCACAAAAACAGATGGCAGCCCCATGCCCGTATTGATAAGCGTGATCAGTGCCTGCTTGCCGCGGAAGTTCAGGAAAGAGATGGCAAATGCAAGTGGTATAGCTGTAAGGGTTGCAAGGATAGTCGCAGTGCCTGATACTTTGATGGAAACGCCTGTTATGCTCAGAATATAGGGATTTAAACTGAATATCAATTCAAACGCCCTGATAATTCCCTGGGTCAAAAAGTCAGCGCTGCTCATGTCCAGCCTCTTTGTTTACTCATGTTTACCTTAACTAAAAAGATGTACATTTACCAGTTCACCTTTTCCAATATCCCTGTCTGTTATTACATACCCTTCCACCACAGCAGAACGGGGAGATGCCGAGATTATCGTTGTCTTATATTCCCTGTCAAATAGCTTCATCTCTCTGCCCATGGCGCTTGCTGTGTTATGCTCAATATTTACGAAAAGGATGTACTCAAAACCATTTTCAGGAAGCACAACGTCCTCATTTATCACAAGCTGCCGCATTGCCCTTGGCATATCCGTGAAATACCTTCGCACCACCATTTCAAGAGCAGTGAAAGCTCCTGTGGGTTTGCCCGGGAGCGCAAATACAGGAGTGTCGTTCACAATGCCGACGGCAATGGGTTTCCCCGGCCTGATCGCCACCCTGTGAAATAGGAGTTCTCCCGCCTCGGCAAGGATATCAGCGACAAAATCGCGCTCGCCAACTGAAACTCCGCCTGTTGTAAATATGACATCATACTTTTCGCATGCTTGCAGCAGCATTTCCTTTGTTTTGTCAAAGTCATCAGGAACAGCGCCCAAAAATACGGATTCACAGCCCATTTCCTTCAAAAACCCCTGAATCAGAACCGCGCTTGTATTTTTAATCATGCCGTTATAAATTTCAGTGCCTGTCGATATTATGCCCGCCCTGGTTTTTTTATAAACCGGGACTTTTTCGATGCCGAGGCTGTATAAAAGCGCAGCGCTCTGGGGCATGATGCGGTGATTTTTTTCAAATATCCTGTCACCGGCGCTGTAATCCGAGCCTTTCTGGAATACGTTTTCCCATTTCTTGAGAACTTTTCCATAAAGGATATCTTTTTTAACCTCCGCACCCTCTATTTTCAGCACCGCATCTGCACCTTCCGGGAGTAACGCGCCCGTTGCGATTGCCATAGCCTCACCGCTTTTTATCTTTGCAATGCTGTCGCCTGCATATACCTTCCCTGATATCCTTAGTGGATAACTGTCGCAAATCCGGACAGCAAATCCGTCCATTGCCGCTATATCGAATGCCGGGGACATTGAATCTGCAATAATATCTTCACTGAGTTCCCTCCCCACAGAATCGTTAAGGGATATCTGTTCAGAATCACGCCTGAAGTAGTATGTGCTCTTAAGCTGCCTTATTTTCTCAAGTGCTTCATTGAGAGCTATTGGAGAACTCATAAGACCGTCTTTGCATAAGGGAACCACCACTGACGCGTTTTTCCAGTTCCGAAGTTAATGTTTACATGCTTGATGCTGACGAATTCCCTGATGCCGTATCTGGATAAGTCTTTTCCCATCCCGCTATACTTGACCCCAACCCAGGGACACTGCGGATGCAGTGTGCATATTTCATTTACCCATACCATCCCGCACTCAAGCTGCGAGGACATGCGCATTGCGGTATCCAGGTTCTTTGTCCACACCGATGCCCCTAACCCATATTCTGTTCCATTTGCAAGCGTAATGGCTTCATCCATAGTTTCAAAAACTGAAATAACTGCGACAGGTCCGAACACTTCTTCATTCATTACACTCATTTCAGGAGTAACTCCAGTAAGAACCGTAGGTTCGTAGTAATATCCTTCTTGCAGCGACAATGGTAT
>JAPMTY010000042.1 GCA_026552835.1 Candidatus Methanoperedens sp. | reverse complement strand
GGTTGTCCACATTAGCTCAGGGGTTTCTGCTCTTGCAATTGCCTTTGTGATAGGAAAACGCAAGGGATTCGGAAAGCAGGCAATGGAGCCTCACAATATACCGATGGTTATTCTTGGAGCTGCGCTCCTGTGGTTCGGCTGGTTCGGGTTTAACGGAGGGAGCGCCCTTGCAAGCAACGGGCTTGCAGTAAGCGCCTTTGTAGTAACCAACACAGCAGCGGCGGCGGCGGCGTTAATGTGGACGCTTCTTAGCTGGTACCACAAGAGACCGAGCGTCCTGGGTGCGGCTACAGGCGGTGTCGTGGGCCTTGTAGCAATAACACCCGCTTCGGGCTACGTTACGCCGCTGGCGGCGTTAGTAATAGGAGCAGTCGGAGCGGTTATCAGTTACTATGCTATGCTCTTTCGGAGCAAGCAGAACGTGGATGATTCCCTTGACGTCTGGGCATGCCACGGCCTGGGCGGAACCTGGGGTGCTATAGCCACAGGTATATTCGCAACCGTTGCAGTAAACTCCGCAGGTGCAAACGGTCTTCTCTACGGCAATCCCGGACAGCTTACAACGCAGATAATTGCAGTCGCTGTGACATGGGTTTACGCGTTTGTTATGACTGTCGTGTTAGCAAAGATCGTTGATGCAACTATCGGACTGCGCGTCCAGGATGAAGAAGAAGCTGTTGGGTTAGACATTTCCCAGCATGCTGAGAAGGCTTATTCGTGAGGTGAATAAAATGAAAAAAATCGAAGCAGTAATAAGGCCGGAAAATCTTGATGCGGTCCGGGTATCGCTTCAGGAGAAAGGCATCATAGGCATGACGGTCGAAGAAGTGCAGGGGCGCGGACGCCAGAAAGGCGTCTGTCTGCAATGGCGCGCAGGCGAATATTGCGTGGAATTCCTGCCAAAGATAAAAATAGAACTGATAGTTGACGACAAGGATGTAGAACCCGCGATAGAAGCGATCACCAAAGTTTCGAGAACCGGCAAGAATGGCGATGGAAAGATTTTCATATCTCCTGTCGAGCAGATAGTTCGCATAAGTTCAGGTGAACGCGGTAAGGAAGCCATATAATGTGGCTTCCGGAAGCTTCTTAAAAAACTTCAAAGGAGAAAAAATATGTTAACATCAACACCTGAAAAGGTTCTGGAATTCATAAAAGAAAAAAACGTAAAATGGGTAGATCTTCAGTTCATGGACATCCCGGGTTATATCCAGCACATCACAATCCCGTCATACACACTGAAAGAAGAAGATTTCACTGACGGCATAGGAAAGCTGGACGGCTCATCAATCAAGGGATTCAAATCGATATTCGAATCGGACATGAGGATGTTCCCCGACCCGAGCACATGTGCAATCCTGCCGTGGACAGACAACACACCCCACAGGACACTCCGCCTCATCTGCGACCTCTACGATGCATTCGGAGGACCGCGATTCACTCGCGACCCCAGGCACATAGCGCAGAGGGCTGAGGGAGCAGTTGAAAAAGCAGGATTTTCCCTCTCATACTGGGGACCTGAGCTTGAGTTCTTCGTGTTTGACTCATTCAGGATGCTGCCCAGCTTCTCGACCGCACGCGACGCATGGTCCGGCACTGGATACGAGATAGAATCAAAAGAGGCTCCCTGGTCGCAAACAAGCGGCATAAACCATCCCATCAGGTTCAAGGAAGGCTATTATCCCGCACCGCCGCAGGACACGCTCCAGGAATACAGGAGCGAGGTGTCAGGGCAGCTTTATGACTACTTCGGCATTGTGGTTGACGCGCATCACCACGAAGTGGCTACCGCCGGACAGTGCGAGATAGACATGAAATACGATACTCTCACGAAGATGGCAGACAACGTGCTCACATACAAGAACGTGGTCAAAAACGTGGCATACAATATGAAAATGATCGCCACATTCATGCCAAAACCGATATTCGGCGACAATGCCTCCGGCATGCACATACACCAGTCGCTCTGGAAGAACGGGAGAAATACCTTCTATGACCCTGACGACGAGTATGCCGAGATATCGCAGACCTGCCGCTACTACATCGGCGGGCTGATGGAGCATTCAAGGGCGCTCTGCGCCATTACCTCGCCCACCACGAACTCGTACAAGAGGCTTGTGCCCGGTTATGAGGCACCTGTTTATATCGCATGGAGCAAACGCAACAGGTCAGCAAGCGTAAGAGTGCCAGTCTATGAGAAGGGCAAGGAAGCTCCCAAGAGGATCGAGTTCAGGCCGCCCGATACAAGCTGCAATACTTATTTCGCGTTTGCGGCGCTTACTTCGGCAGGACTTGACGGCATAAAGAAGAAGATGGATCCCGGAAACCCGTGCGATGAGAACATCTACCACATCACACCGGAGAGAAGAAAAGAGATGGGTATCAAGGAGTGTCCGGGCTCGCTGAAAGAGGCTCTCGATGAGCTTGAATGCGACAGGAAGTTCCTTGAACCGGTATTCCCGGCAGATGCAATCGATATGTGGATAGAACTCAAATCCGAGGAGTATAAGCAGAACTCAATCAGGCCAACGCCATATGAGTTTTACCAATACTTCGACATTTAAACCAGCCTCATTCCGGCATGATTTGTGGCATGCTGGAATGTATTTTTTTCCATTGCGGGTATAGATAAAGTTCGTCAATTGCGGTCTGTCTGCCGCATAGATACTGCCTGAGGGTATATGAGCACAATAACTAAGGACATGAGGGTATTTAGTTGAAACAAATTATGATAGAACTGGATGGCTCTTACGGTGAAGGCGGCGGCCAGATTTTAAGAACAGCCGTGGCGCTATCCGCAGTGACCGGAAAAGAGGTCAAAATAGATAATATCAGGCGGGCAAGACCAAAACCGGGTCTCTCAGCCCAGCATGTAAAAGCCGTGGAAAGTCTGGCAGGAATATGCGAAGCGAATATCGAAGGATGCTGCATGCAATCGACCCGCCTGCATTTTGCCCCCGGTAAAATAAAAGGCGGAATTTACGAAATGGATATAGGCACAGCAGGCAGCATATCCCTTTTCCTGCAATGCCTCATGCCTGCAGCAATGCATGCACCCTGCCCCGTCAGGATAAAGATTACCGGGGGAACCGATGTCCAGTGGTCGCCGTCCATTGATTATCTCAGGTACGTGACACTTGGCGCTCTCTCGCAGATGGGATACGATTGCGACCTCAGGCTCATCAGAAGAGGATATTATCCGCGCGGGAACGGCTGCGTTGAAGCTGTCATTAATCCTTCAAGCCTCACAAAAACAAGCTTTGATACGAATCACAGTAATCTCATAGAGGGAATTTCCCACTCATCCGGCCTGCCTGCCCATGTGGCAGAAAGACAGGCGTCAGCTTCGCAAAAAAAGTTGCAAGAGTTTGGATTCGATTCAAAAACCTCTCTTGAAGTAAATGATTACGCCTCGACTGGAAGTGGAATAACGTTGTGGTGTGGGACTGTGGGGGCGAGCGCTCTTGGGAAACCCGGGTTAAGAGCCGAGAAAGTAGGAGAAATTGCAGCCGAGGCGATACTCTCAGAATTAAATTCGGGTGCTGGCGTGGATATATTCCTTGCTGACCAGTTGATACCTTATATTGCACTGGCTGGAGGCGGCTCTTTTACAACGCGGATTATTACTCCACACACGAAGACCAATATATGGGTGACCGAGCAGTTCCTCCCTGTGAAATTCAAGATTGAAAAAATGGAAACCGGGTTGTTCAGGGTTTGGGTCTAGCATGAATTAAAAACAAATAGAAAACCATATATCAGTTTACAGTTTTTATAACTGACCTGAAAGAAGGAGAATTATACTTTTGAAAAAATTATTGCTTATCTGTATAGTCATTGTGGGAATTGTTTTTGTTGCTGGATGTATTGGCAAAGAAAAGGCAACAAATTCTAAAACAAATACCGAATCCCAAACCCGACCAAAATCAAATACTCAAATACCTGATTTAATAATTAAGCAAAGTGACGTGCCAGGGCTTACTTTAGAAGAATACAATTTTATTGAAGTTCCAAAAAATAGTTCCTTTAACTATACTGCTTATAGTTGGGATGTTCCACAAGTTGAGTATAAAGATGTTTTGAGAATCGGTTTCAGGAATTCAGGGGAAGATTCCAAGTGGATGGAAATGTCAGGACCACGGGTTTTAGATGTTGTTTTCAGAAAGTTTGATTCAAATGATGGTATTGAGAAATTGTTTGCGGATAAACAATTATATTGTGAGAATATAAAGGCAGGAAAAATACAAACAGATGAATATTCAAATAATGGTTGTGACTCACCAAATATAGGGGATAAATCTTTTTATACATATTACACTTATAGAAATAACCGTTATATTGAAGCAACTGAGGTATTGTTTGTTAGAAGAAATTATTTAGTAATTGTTAAGGTAGGAGATCTAAAAGGGGAAAGCGTGAACGAATCTATAAGAATTGCAAAAATAGTAGAAAGAAGACTTGATTAGGGTATTACTTCATATGCCTCCTTTTTCAACAAACCCTGTGCGCCCTGAAAAGATGAACATTTTCAATCAACGTCCATGACTTTTTTATCTTTTCTCACCGCTCAAAATTAAAATTCTGCTTCACAATCTTCAGGGCGCAGTAATTTCCGCACATTGTGCATGCATCTTCATCATCAGGTGAGCGGCTGTCCCGAACTTCTTTTGCATGTTTGGGGTCAATCGCCAGTTCATACATCCTGTCCCACTGCAAATCGCGCCTCGCCCGCCCCATATCAAGGTCTTGCTGACGGTCATTGTTTTTCACCATATCACCGATATGTGCAGCAATTCTTGCGGTTATAACGCCCTGCTTCACGTCATCGATGTTGGGAAGCGCAAGGTGTTCCGCTGGAGTTACATAGCAGATGAAATCGGCGCCGGCTGCGCTTGAAATGGATGCGCCTATTGCCGCAACTATATGGTCGTAACCGGGTGCAATATCGGTGACCAGGGGGCCTAACATATAGAACGGCTTTTCACCGCTTAATCGCTTCATGAGTTTCACGTTTGCATCAATTTCATCAATGGGGATGTGACCCGGACCTTCAACGATTGTTTGCACGCCTGCTTCGTGCGATCTGTCTGAAAGCTCCGAGTTCATTATGAGTTCCTGTATCTGCGCCCTGTCTGTGGAGTCGTGTATGGCACCTGCGCGCATGCCATTGCCCATGCTGAGCGTGACCTCGTGCTCTTTCATTATCTCAAGCAGGTAATCGAATTCGCTGTACAGCGGATTTTCTTTCTCGTTATGCAGCATCCACGCTGTCATGAACGCGCCGCCGCGCGAGCAAAGCCCGCCAAAGCGCCCCTGCCTTTTTAGCCTCTCAACCGTAAAGAGATTTATGCCGGTATGGATAGCCATGAAATTCGTGCCAAGCTTTGCCTGCTCTGCTGTTATCTTGAAAAGTTCATCTTCTTTCATGTCCACTGTGCTTCCGTATTTCCTGATAGCCTCGATAAAAGCCTGGTATAGAGGAACGCTTCCCACTGAAAGGGTTGTTGCTTCAATGACTTTTCTCCTGATTTCATAAAAATCCCCGCCTGTTGAAAGTTCCATGAGCGTGTCCGCGCCTGTGGCTTCCGCAACCTTTGCTTTCTCGATTTCCATATCGATATCCACTATATCAGAGGATGTACCGATAGAGGCGTTCACTTTAGTCCGAAGCCCTTTTCCGATGCCGCAGGGTTTTGGGGAGCGATACGGGCTCACGGGGATGACTATTCTTCCATTTGCTATCCCGCGCCGCACGAATTCGGGTTCAACGCCTTCATCTTTCGCTACCTGTTTCATCTCTTTTGTAATGCTGCCTTTTTTTGCTTCAGTGATTAGACTCATAAGAATTACCGGTCTTTCGAAATGTGGCGCTTATATTTAAATATGTTCAATCAGAAAAATTGATTTTAAATCAAGTAAAATTGATT
>JAPMTY010000041.1 GCA_026552835.1 Candidatus Methanoperedens sp. | reverse complement strand
CCTTCAATCAGAGCCGACGCCAAATTATAACCACGAATTTAAATTAATAAACATCTGTTGTATTTTCTTAACACAACATACCCTTGTGTTTTCACACGCAGGAAGTTCTATGTTTGTTCTTTTCCGTATATAACACTTTTCCTCATGCATATTTTACACGAATCAACATTTGTTAAACGGACAAACATACGTCGTTTTTCAACAACGATTGCCTTTGTGTTTACACACGCAGGGAACGTCTTGAATGTCATTTAGCACATATAACACTTTCCCTTCCACATTATTTCAATGTAAAAGATCACAGTTTTATTCAATCCATAAATCAAAATAGTTCAGATTCACGAGATTAATTGTATTACATATGGCCTGGCACGTTAATTACCGTGCTTCCCCAGCTACTACACCATCGTATATAACAGTTTACATACCAAATTTCTTCATCATTTTTTGGATGTTGAACTTTCCACCACCACTAAGACCTTTCATGGTCTTTTGCATCGTTTTATGATATTTCAGGAGTTCACGCACCTCATCATATTTAACCCCTGAACCCCTCGCGATCCTCGTGATCCTGGGGCTGTTTATATGTTTTGGATCTTCAAGCTCCTTATCGGTCATCGAATCCATAATATATTTGTATTTTTTCATTTTTTCCTGTGTAACAGCGAACATATCATCGGATACCTTCATACCGAGTTTACCAAGCGGGATCATAGACATGACCTGCTTAAGAGGACCCATTTTATTCACAGCTTCCATCTGTTTGTACATGTCCTTCAGCGTAAATTTTCCACTGAGCATGCTTTCCATATCGAAATTCTCTACATCGATCGATTCCTGGGCTTTTTCAAGAAGGGATTTGATGTCCCCCATACCGAGAAGACGCGAAATGAACCTGTCAGCCTCGAATTTCTCAAGGTCGTCCGGAGTCTCGCCAACTCCTATGAAAGCGATCGCAGAATCGGTATCCGAAACTGCAGATAAAGCCCCACCACCTTTGGCTGTTCCATCAAGTTTTGTTATTACAACCCCCGTTATCCCTATAGACGAATTGAAAGCTTTTGCCTGGTCGCTGGCAAGCTGGCCCATAGCTGCATCAAGAACAAGGAACTTGTGATCTGGTTTGACAACCTTATGTATATCTTCCATTTCTTTTATGAGCTCCTTCTCAAGAGCATGCCTTCCTGCAGTATCAACGATCTTTACATCGAATTTCTCAATGACCTTAAGCCCACGCTGCACAATGGCAACAGCATCCTTCACATCCTTCTCACCATAAAAAAAAACTCCACTTCTCTCGCAAAGGGTTTTTAGCTGGTCATAAGCTCCCAGCCTGAAAGTATCAGCACATATGACAGCAGTTTTCAAGCCTTTCCTCTGGAAATAACGCGCAAGTTTTGCTGTCGTCGTCGTTTTGCCGCTTCCCTGGAGTCCCACCATCATTATGGTCTGTGAGGCAAGTTTAACATTTGCGCTCTTCCCCAGTATATTGATAAGTTCCTGGTAAACGATACGTATAACATGCTCCCTGGGATTCATGCCGCTTGGCGGATCTTCTTTCAGGGAGCGCTGTTTTATTTTCTGCGATAATGCCATCACATGCTTAACATTTACATCCGCCTGCAGCATGGCGCGCTGTATATCCCTGACTACCTCATCCACAATCTTTTCATCGATCCTTCCCGCCCCCACAAGTTTCTTAAGGGCGTCCTGAAGTGAGCCACCCAATTTATCTAGTACCATGTTTTCGTCTCATTTTCCTATTTCTAATTTGATCTCGGTTTATGTTGCATGATTAAAAGGATAGATATATAATAATTCCGATTGTAGCTGATAATGTATGAGTATAGAATACACAGGAATTAATAAAGATACTGCAGTAGGAGAGCTAAAGAATTTTCTTGATTCCTGTCCTGACGATTCGGTGTTTAAGATGGTGATCAATTCAAAGCGGGGTTATCTTCGGATAAAGATCAAAAACGCCAGCAAGAACCGCCTAAAAACATTGATCGGAAAAATAAGAAGAAAAAAGCCAAACCCATAAGGTCAAATCCCAAAGATATCTATCCCGATATCCCCTAAAGCGTAAATGATAAAAGCAATAAGAATTGCGACTATAAGTAAATGTATCTGTTTATGGTAATTGTAGAAAGCTGTTTCAATTATCGTAATCAATATCATCAGCAATACACCAAGAATAAGACCAAGTCCGAGCCGAAGTGCAATATCAGATAACAACTGGATCATTTTAAGGACAAACACGCATGGATTAAATATAATCCTATTCCTGATTCATCTGATTACTAAAAGCTCGAGGAACTATAAGATTATCCAGATGCCCTACAATCTCATTTTTGATACGATCTCTGCTGCCGCCATCAACGCTTTGGAGTCATCAGGCAACTGTGCCAGTGGCTTTCCCTCAAGGTCAAATTCAGCAAGCACCTCATCAAAAGGAACAACTCCCACAAGGTCCATCTTAAGTTCCACTGCATATTCTTCTATCCTGGCGCGGTTTTCAGGGGTGACCTTGTTGGCTATTACATGCATCTTCTTAATATTCAAATCCAGCGATTTTGCCAGTTCCCGTATCCGTTCAGCAGTCTGAAGCCCGCGGCGGGAGCCGTCAGTTACCACAAGCAGTTCATCCACATCTCGTATTATCCTTCGCGAGAGATGCTCAAGGCCGGCAGCTGTATCAATTATGGTAAGGTCATAGTTCTTAAGAATTCTGTCCATTATCCCACGCAGGAGATTATTGGCAAAACAATAGCATCCTGAGCCTTCAGGGCGCCCCATGACAAGAAGGTCGTAATGTGGCATCTCGGTGAGAACCTCATATACTTTTGATTCCAGAAGCCTTTCCTTGCTCGTATCCGGGGGCAGTTTATCCCGTTCCTGCAGCATAAATTCACGCATGTCTCCTATGGTCTTATCCACTTTTATACCCAGCACATCGGGAAGATTGGAATCCGGGTCGGCATCAATAGCAAGAAGTGTCTTTTTCCCTTTAGAGAGTTGTTTGATAAGCATTCCTGCTACTGCTGTTTTGCCGGTGCCGCCTTTTCCTGTTATTGCGATTACTTTCATGTGCTAGTCACTTGGTTGTTATATGCTTTGGTTTGTATATGACTTTAGGAAATAAATTTAGAGACCGAATAAAAAATAGTAAAGCCAAATAGGCTCATTTTTCCTTGTTCTTAAAAACGATCCTTTCAATACTGATCTTCGCATTCTTGAAACTCAGCTTAACCCCTTCTCCGCCGCCAAACTGCATCGGCATCATTGGCATTCCGGCAGGCATTGAAGGCATAGACCAGCCTGAAGCCGCCGCTGGTGTTGTTTCAATCGGCGCAGCTGCTTCCGGCACCGTTTCTTCCTTTGTCCAGCGCTGCATTACGGGATGCTGGCTCTTTTCAAGGTATTCTTTCAGAGTCTTAAGGTCAGTGACCGTTTCTTCTGTTGGCAATTTATCAACAAGTTCGGGGGGAATGTCAGCCTTTATCTTCTCTTTCAGGTTCTTGGGCATCCACACAACCCGTTTCCATCCTCCGTCAGCTTGTATGAATTTCGGCGAACGGAAATAATTCACTCCAACGCCCAGGAAACCGATGATCTGCTTGCCGCCGCCAGTTTGTCCAGCCATTGTTGAAAAAGCAAGGCCGTTCGGGGCAATACCAGTGAAATCCCTATCAACCCATCCAATTCCGTCCACTTCAGGAATATAGAAGCCTACCACTTCAAAGCATCCGCAGCTTGTATGAGGATACTCAAAGAATGAATGTATTTTAATACGGGAATATTCACCGCCAGATAATGCTACAGCCTTCTCGTTAACGCCTGAATATTCTCCTCCGATAGCATCGATCACTTCACCTTTTGGAATGGCGAACTGCGGACCTTCAGGATCAACCTTGGCGGCAGCACGGCCATCAAACCAGTTGATAGCGCCACACAGGGATATCCTGTCAGGTGTAACAACGCAGGCATTTGTCGGGGCAAAACTCTGGCATAATGTGCAGCCATAGAACACATCTACATCCTCGTCATGAAGGCCTTTTGTTCTTGCATCTCTTGCCTCGTATATTTTTATAGCTTCTGCCCTTTGTTTTTCGACTTCATCCGCATCAGTGATATAAGTTGCTTCGATCTTCTCGATAAAATTCAGCTCATTCCTGAAAAGCATCATTGTGGCTTTTGCGATCTGCTCAAATGATTTTAAACCTTTTTTGATCGCATCCTTGTTGATCCTCACCCAGACATCATAGCGCTGGTTAAGGTGCATATATCCCTGGATGTAATTCTGGAAATCATGATTTCGCCGCTCCACGATCGCCTCAAGGTCAGGTTCTACAAGTTTCCCTGCAATGCGATATATCATCGCAAAAGGATAGCGTGAACCTTCCTCCATTTTGGAGATATCCGGGCCAATAAGTGTAAATTTTCCATCCTCTATTTCATCCAATGCTGCAGCCCTTACAAGTTCAAATCCACGTGATTTGGGACCTGCCAGTTCAACGAACATATCGTCTTTTCGTACACGTTCACCCTCAAACATGGGTGAGATTTCAAAAGGGAATTCGTTTGCCATTATTATCGTCCTTTTCTATTATTTTCTTCTTCTATTATTTCTTTGGTAACTGTGCTATAACCTCATCAAGTGCTGCGATGAACACATCCTGTTTCAGGTTTCCAAATGACATATCCGCATTCGGATGATAGTATTTATCTATCGACATTACTTTAATATTCGAGAAATTCTTAAGCGCTGATATTGCCTGTGATGCATAATAATATGTTATCCCGAAAAACACAACAAGATCATATCCGCCTTTTCCGTCAAGTCCCGGCCATTCGGGGTCACATAGATATGAAGCAAGAGCATGCAAATTCACGTAATGCGCATCAAGTCCCTTATCTGCCAGGTATTTATAAGAATCCCCGACTGAAGCGATCTGAATTCCGGCCTTACCCAATGTGACAACTCTTGCCAGGACATCTTCATCGTCAATTTCAGAACCCACAATTAACAAAGGCCGCTTTGCTTTTGCAAGCATCTTTCCCGGCACAGCAGGCATCACCGCACGCGCCATTTTCGGGCCGGGGATATTGCCGGTGTTATAAGGGACTGCCTGACGGGTTGTATCGATGACCTTCAATTCCTGTATTTCAACTGGTTTTTCAGTTTTTATAACAGGTTTTGGGGTTTCAGGTATCTTTTCCTTTGGCTTAGCCTGGTTATTCCCTTTCATTTCTTAGCCTCCTTGCACAATCTGGGAACATTTGTAGGCTGGAAAGAAACATCAACTTTGCGAAGCGGTCCTTCTGTTATCTTTTTCTTTTCCCAGTCGATCTTCCATCCTTTCTCTTCAAGGAGTTTCATAAGTTGTTCTTTTTTTGCCAGAGGAAGGTCAGCTTCGTTTCGCACATAGATATGCCAGTCATCCGGCATTTTGTTTAAGTATTTCTCGCTAAGTTCAATATAATGCGTGAGCTTTATTGCCCGACCGAGACTGTTATCGCTTGGCCTGAAGCAGAGTTTCGCAAGGAGCGGCATAACTTCAGCTTTAGTTTCTGCGGTTATCATAAAGTGCTCTGGCGCAGGTTCAACATTTACAACCGAGCCGTCCCTTCCGTCCAGGACATTCCAGTTTTCTTTCTTATAAGGTTTCCCGATAAAAGCTCGCCTGTATTTTGTCCCATGAGGCCCGACAACTACTGGGATACCAAGCCTGTTGCAGCCAGTTCCTATAGCAAATGCTTTCTGGGAGTATGCCCCCCATGCTATTCCTACCGCTCCAACCCTGTTCATGACGTAATCTGCGATCTCTTCCCAATTGCCTTTTGTCTTTCTGCCAGCGAATATCGAAGCAACTTTAATTGTCGTTGCAGCAATATGTGCATTCGAGACGCAGGAACCGGTGTTCAGGAGATTTCCTTTAACGAATCTTCCGGGATAGCGCTCATAAAGTGTCTTTCCTTCCTTATCCTTGTACATTCCTATATCCATGGCAGCGCAACCTGAAGAAATAATAATATAACTGCGCTGGATCATTTCTTCAACTATATCATAGACATCTTTTGTACCGTCCGGATAGTTGCTGCAACCAACAAAAGCAAGCACGCCTGGCGTAGTTCCAAGGACAAGGTTTCGCCCTTCTTCGCGAATCTCAGGATCGCCGATCTGTCCTCTTCCGATCCTCATTTTACCTTTCTCTTCTCTTATCACACGTTGTGAAGCCTTCTCAATAACGTTCAATACAGGGATATCAGAAGGGCAACTGTAATCGCATCGTCCGCATCCAACGCATTTATCATGAAGTGTTTCAAACAACGAAAGATCACCATTTACAGCGGCCGCCATCGCATCAGATATTGGCAGGCTCTCCGGGCAATCTCTTGTACACTGGAGGCATTTTGTACATTTTGCCACAAGTTTCTTAAATTCATCATCACCAGGAAGTGCAGTAAATCCTTTGGCTTTCCTGATAGGTCCTATCTTCATTGCAAGTTTAGGGACAAGTTCCCCGATCTTTTCAAAATCAAGAAGCACTACACCTGGCTGTTTTCCACTCACAAGGTCTTCTATAATATCATCTACATTGTCATTTGACCTGTCCGGCAGCCCGTATGTGATCTTTTCATTTGTTGCAATTACCGGGATATGAAGTTTCTGTGCTTCCTTTAATATATCTGCCCTGACGCATTGTTCATCTGTGACCAGAACATCGGGTATTCCTGACCTGATATATTTGAGTTCCTTACTCATGGAACCAATGATCTTTGCAGATTTGTTATAACGGGTCATGTCATGGGCTGTACAGCACAATCCTGCGATCTCTATCTTATCGAATTGCGCGTTCTTATCCATAAAATCAAGAATATAAGCAGGTGCGGCAATATTATGGCCCACGCATATGACAACTGGTTTTTTAGGATCAAGAATTCCCATTCCTATCTCGGCCATTGGAGCCTTTTCATCAGATTTGGGGAATCCCAGGCACGATATCTGAATTATATCTGCCACCTCCATGCCGAGAAGATCAAGCATTCCCGCATGAAGGGCTTTTGATTCAAAGTCGCGCGATGCCCCTTCCTGGCCTGTATTTGTGGTAGCCATAAGCTGTGTTAACTGTTCTTCTACATAATCAAGAACAGGAAGGAAATCACCAATTGTTTTGGGCTGTATCCCCATTATGGTTTCAGTAAGGGGCGCCTGCAGGTTGCTGGGCCCGACGTCTATTTTAAAGTCCTCCCCGTATTTTTTTATGAGATATTTGAGAAGATGCCTGCCATGGGCAGAATGGCATGCAGCACCTTGAATGCTTGTCATGAGCGCCTGTCGTGCCGATTGCCCTTCAAGGTCTATACCGCATGCTCCTTCCTTATTTCCTGTAAGGTCACATTTACCATATGTACACATATCGCACATATCGCTTGTTGGGGTATAAACAGGATTATACCGATCCAGGATGCGATAATCCCAGTTACGAAGACTTATTATCTCAGGTCTTGGAGTAGGTCCTTCTGCTATTTGTTCTTCTCCTGCACCGATTTTACCTATGTTTATCTGAACGTTCTCCAATCCTTCAATTACAAAACTTCCTTTCTTTACGCTCATTTATTATCTCCGATTGTTATAAACATTAACTGGATTTTTCCTCTCCTCACTTCATTGCAGTATATAATGATTACAATTCGATTCTATTTGAATATAATGACTGGATAAGGATGAAATCCTAATTCACATAAATGTACTTAAAAGTTTTCGTATTTTATCATTATAATACATTATATTTAGAAACAGTTAGTGTTATGATTTCAAAAAAGCAATCAGAACTTCCCAATGGATATTCACTTTAAAAACACCAACATAAAAATAGCTCCCGACGTTTATGAGCCTTGCGAAGATTCCTTTTTACTGGCCCAGGCTGCTTTGTCGATAATACAAAATTCGGAAAAGATACTGGAAGTCGGATGCGGAACCGGGATAATTTCAGCAGTCATCCAGAATAATACACAGGCATTGATAACCGGGATAGATATTAATCCGCATGCAGCAAAATGCACAAAAGAAAACGGAGTGGATGCGATCATAGGGGACTTGCTAAGCTGCATCAAAGGAAAATTTGATATAATAATTTTCAATCCGCCGTATCTCCCAACAAAGGATGAGGAAAGAACGGGTGATTGGATCAACGCTGCGCTGGATGGCGGAAATGATGGAAGACAGATCATTAACCGGTTCCTTGAGGAAGCCTGTGATCACCTTGTGGAAAATGGACGGATCCTGATGCTGGTATCATCCTTCACAGGAATAGAAGAAGTAAAATCCAGGATGGACTCACTTGGTTATAATGTGGAAGAAAAAAGTAAAGAAAGATACAATTTTGAAGAACTTCTGGTAATAGTTGGCACTATGACCAGAAAATGATTTAAACCCCCGTTAAAGATTTAAACTTCAATCTCTGCAAATCGGTCTATGTCTGTCCTGTGGCCCCAGATATCACCAATTACAAGTTTTATATTTTTCATTTTTAAAAGCGTTTTTGTCGTGTTTGAAATTGTTTTCTGGTAGGACGATGGTAGCTGTATTCGTTTTAATTTTGTAGCTTTTGAAACAAGCTCAAATATATTTTTTTCAGATGGCCTGAAACAAAAATGCACATTTTCTTCTTTTCCATCAATGTCCTTGAGGTCTTCTTCGGAGCCAATAATTCTGAACACAACTTTCATAATATTCTTTATGGTGATTTCTACTATTTATATTTTTTACTTTAGCTCATATTTAAATAAAGCTCTCACGTTAAACAGCTGAAAATAAGAATATGAGCAAAATATTTGAAATCACACATCGCGATGCTGCAGCAAGGTTAGGCAAACTCGTCCTGGAAAAAGAACTTTCAACCCCGGCTATCATAGATCTTCACGATATTGATTGCCTGATAGTCGATTCCGGCTCTCCCTGGAAAAAGGGATTGGATATCGAACCTGACGCAAAAAAAATAATAATTTTACCTCACATATCACTGCCACTTCAAACAAGAGAAGAAATCATCAAAGACCTCGATGGATCAAATGGACATCCGAAATGGGCACATACAGGTCTTGTGGTTCATCCTTTCACAAACGAATACCCGGAGTCGGAACTCTACATCCTGGGCGCGGCAAAGCAGCTTGAGAACCGGGCGCGGGAGGTTGTAGATTCAATAATACGGCTCAAAGAAAATACCCGCGCAGATGCGCTTCTATATGCACCCGCCCTTGCAACTCCTGAAAACCTTGCGATGCTTCTCTATCTTGGGGTGGATCTGGTCGATGATACCCTGCCTGTTATCAAAGGATACCAGGATATTTATCTTACAAATTCCGGTGAATTCCACCTTGACAGGCTGCATGAATTCCCATGTGCGTGTAATGAATGCACCTCGATAACACCCCAAGATTTGCTCAAATTGCCCAAAAAAAAGCGCGCAAAATTGCTTGCACAGCATAATTCGAGTAAGCTTGGTGAAGAACTACGTGCCGTCCGTGAGCAAATAAGGAATGGCAGTCTTCGCGAATATGTTGAGCGCCAGTGCAGGGCACGCCCCTGGCTCACGGCTACGCTTCGCCTTATGGATGCCCAGTATGATTTTCTTGAAAAAAGGACTCCGATCTTAAGGTCAAATACGCTTTATGCAAATACCTCGGAATCGCTTAACAGGGTGGAGATACGAAGATTCGAGCAGCGTATACTGGATCGTTATACTGCGCCTGAACTTGATACACTTGTGCTCCTGCCATGCTCTGCAAAAAAGCCATATTCGATATCGCTATCGCACCAGAAATTCATCAACGCTCTTGGAAAATACCGGAGGTTTGTCCACGAGGTGATAATTACCTCCCCCATGGGCGTTGTCCCGCGAGAACTTGAATTAACGTATCCTGCCGCGCATTACGATACGCCGGTAACAGGCCACTGGGATCTTGAAGAAAAAGCCTGGGTGGGCGGGTGCCTGCGCCAGTATCTTCAAAAAAACAATTATAAGAATATCATTGCACATGTCCACGGTGCATACAAGGAAATATGCGAATCCGTAGCAAGTGAGCTTGGACTTAATTTTATTTATACCGCAGATGAGGGAGTTACTTCATATGAATCTCTTGATTTACTCAGGAATACTGTTTCAGGGTTTGAAAGCGCCAAAAAACGAACATCAGAGCAGGGAAAACTTGACATGATGCGGGCAATTGCAGATTACCAGTTCGGGAAAAGCGCAGGAGAAATACTTGTTCCCGAAGATGCACTCATAAAGGCGCCATTTCCCAAATTCCAGTTATTTGCGGGAAGGCAGCAGCTTGCAACATTGATCCCCCAATATGGCACTCTTGCCCTGACTGTTGATGGTGCGATTAGACTTCGGGATCATCCTTTTTATAAAGTCAAGGTGGGAGATTTCATTCCCCACAGCAGCATCCTTGCGCCTGGAGTGCTCGAAGCAGACCCCCAGATCCGTCCGGGTGATGAAGTGATAGTTGTTGGTGAAAAATTCATAGGAGTTGGGCGATCCAATATGAGTGGATGGGAAATGAAAGAATGCGGGAAGGGCATGGCTGTGGAGTTGAGGCATTCGAAGAATATCTAGGACAGCAGATCTGTGAATATCCGTGTCATCCGCGCAATCCGTGTTCTATGAAGACCAATACCCAACTATCATGCATATCTCCCTCTTGACCCGATCTCTTTTTCCCTATCGAAAACCTCATTCGCACCCCCAAATGTCAATGCATACCCTTTCTTAAACGCCTCAATAAGCCCCTCATGGTTCTCATGTGTACTCTCAAATGTCTGCAAAAGCACATGCACATCCACACCTCGCGCTTCCACCGTCTTATCAAGATAGGAAAGCCCGAAATCAATGAGATAGAGTTTGCCTTCTTTGGATAAAATATTCGAAGTGGTCAGGTCGCCATGGATTATTCCGCACGAATGCAGCCGCCCTATCAGTTCCCCGGTTTTTTCGCAAAGGTCTGGTGTAATTATTTTCTTAAGAGCAGTTCCTTCGATATATTCCATTTTAATATCAAAATCACTAACATCCTTTATTATCGGCGTTGGGACACCGCATCGACGCGCCTCAGAGATCAACCTGGCCTCATAACGTGTCCTTTCCCTGCGTATGGTATCATCTATTTCCTTTATTCGGTAGCGTTTCGATACCCTTGTCTTTGTGATCGTATTTCCATCAAGAGTTATAACAGCCTCGGCGCCGCTTGCGATCTTCCCGTGATCTTTATTTTCTTCTTCCCGGAACATATCAAATTCTTTGGGGATCCACCTGACTTTTTCCTCATCGGGTCTGAAGTTGGGATTGACCTTTGATTCTGCGATCGAAGTACTGTATCCTGATTTATACATCAGCAGTCCCAGATATGCTATCATTGCGCCGTTATCGCCCATGAACCGCTTTTCGGGGACATAAAAATCAATCCCCCTGTCTTTGCACATTATCGTAAGCATCTCCCGCAATCTCGAATTGGCACCTACGCCCCCAGCGAGCAGGACTTCACGTTTTCCCGTATGCGCTATGGCGCGTTCTGTGACTTCTACAAGCATTGCAAAAGCTGTTTCCTGCAATGAATGACAGACATCCGGCAAAGGGAATTTTTTTGCAGATTCCTGTGCCGCTGTTGTTAACCCTGAAAATGAAAAATCCATGCCTTTAACAGTATATGGAAGCGCAATATACTGCGCCGCCTGCTTTGCAAGTTCTTCGACTTTTGGTCCTCCGGGATGCGCTAAGCTGACAGACCGCGCGAACTTATCAAGCGCATTCCCTATGCCTATATCAAGCGTTTCCCCGAATACCCTGTATGAGCCTTTCCTGTATGCCAGAACCTGCGAGTTCGCTCCGCTCACATAAAGTGTGACCGGGTCTTTTGCTGGTGTTTTCCATCTTCCTACTTCGATATGCGCTATGCAATGGTTCACGCCGATTAGTGGAACATCAAGAGATAATGAAAGAGCTCTGGCAGCCGTTGCAACCGTGCGAAGACACGGTCCAAGCCCCGGTCCCTGTGAAAATGCCACCGCATTGATATTCCGTCCTCCTTTTTTCAGGGTCTCGCTTACAACTTCTGCAATGTGAATTGCATGATGCTGCGCCGCCTCACGCGGATGGATGCCTCCCGAAACAGGGCGGTATGTGGCGGTTGTTTCTGATATTACATCATTTTCATCAACAATTGCTGCGCTCAGGTTCCAGGCTGTCCCCTCAATACCAAGAATTGAAATTCCAGACATTATTCTTATGCCTTCATTAAATTGGATTCTAAAATAAGTATCGGATAATTGTATTAATTTTTTTTATTGTTTATTAATAATTATCAGTAACCTTTACATATAATCGGGTCTATAATGTTATTAATAGAGGTGTTAATACTGTATAAGCGAGATAATAGCAACCAGCAGCCGGAAGAATTTACAAGAGTTCGCCTGCCGCAGAAAAAAGCAGGAGAAGTGCTTGGCACAGTTGAAAGCCTGCTTGGAGCGAACAAGCTTCGTGTCAGGTGCATGGACGGCGTGGT
>JAPMTY010000044.1 GCA_026552835.1 Candidatus Methanoperedens sp. | reverse complement strand
CTTTCTCCTTCCTCCCCATATAACCTTGATTTTATAAGCTCGATATAATTATCTGCCAGGATATCCCAGGTAAATCCCCGGATAGCTTTGAAAGTCTCATCAAACTGGTAGGCATCCATTTTTTCAGTTGCATCTTTTACCAGCCTGTTCAACTTGCTGAGGAGCCAGAGGTCAATTGGCGCATACTGCGCCGGTGTATTTGAAATATGGGGCATGGAGAAACGCACAATGCTCCACAGTTTCTGCAAAAACCGCGAGCCTGCGACAACATCTTTCCATGAGAAAATGATATCCGAGCCAGTGGTTCCGCCAATGGCAGCCCACTGCCTGAAAGCATCCGCGCCGTGCTGTTTGATAACTTCTTCAGGTATGACGAAGTTATTACGGGACTTGCTCATCTTGTGACCGTCTTCGCCCAATACCATGCCGTTTAGCAGTATGGTATCCCAGGGCTTTTTATCAAGCAGGGCTTTTGATCTGAGGATTGTGTAGAAAGACCATGTGCGGATAATGTCATAACCCTGCGGGCGAAGCTGCGCTGGCAACAGCAGCGGATGGTCGCTTAGCCAGCCTGAGACATGAAGAGCGGATATTGATGAATCCATCCAGGTATCAAGTACATCTTCTTCACCTCTCCACTCACTGGAACCACATTCACATGCTTCAGGCGGTTTTTTCTGCGTGGGGTCAAGCGGCAGCCAACTATCTTTTGCAACTTTTGTCTTGCCGCACTTTTTGCAGTACCATGCCGGAATCGGAGTTGCAAAAATCCTCTGCCTTGATATGCACCAGTCCCATTCCATGGTCCCAGTCCAGTTCTCAAGCCTCACTTTCATATAGTCCGGAACCCAGGCGACCTGGTTTGCGGTATTTAGAATATCATCGTGGATTATCCTGACAAACCACTGCCGCTCCGATAGGATTTCAATAGGCGTCTTGCACCTCCAGCAAAGACCCACGTTCTGCGGCAGCTCTTCCTGCTTGTAAAGGATTCCGGCATTTTTCATGTCGTTGATTATTGCTTTCTTGCATTCTTCGGTGCTTAAGCCTGCATATTTGCCTGCAAGCTCTGTCATCTTCCCGGTTTTGTCGATCGCTTTTCGAAGAGGAAGTGAATGCTCGACCCACCATCTTACGTCCTGCTTGTCGCCAAACGTGCATATCATGACAACGCCTGTGCCAAATGTAGGATCGACATTCTTGTCAGCTATAACCTTTACATTATGACCGAAAACCGGGACTTTTACTTCGGTGTTCACATATTCGCCGTATCTTTTGTCATCAGGATTTACTGCAACCGCAACGCAGGCTGCAAGCAGTTCGGGTCTTGTTGTTGCTATCTTGAGTTTGTCAAAATTAAGGTAATTGAGTTGAGTGCTTCGCGAATCGTATTCGACCTCCGCGAAGGCGATCGCAGTTTCGCAGCGTGGGCACCAGTTTACCGGATGGTTCTGCTGGTATATCATGCCGCTTTCGTACATCTTAACAAAAGACGCTTGAGTCTTGCCATAGTATGCTGGTTCCATGGTGATGTACTCGTTGCTCCAGTCGATGGAGAACCCAAGGCGGCGCAGGCTTTTTCTCATTCGCCCGATATTCGTTTCGGTCAGTTCCACGCACATGCGCCGGAACTCCTCGCGCGAGACCTGGCTCTTGGTTATGCCGTGTTTCTCCTCAACTTTCACTTCAGTCGGGAGGCCGTGGCAGTCCCAGCCTTCTGGAAACATAACGTTGTAACCGCGCATCCTCTTATACCGCGCCACGAAATCGATGTAGCACCAGTTAAGCGCATTGCCGATATGGAAATTGCCTGTGGGATAGGGAGGCGGCGTGTCGATTATGAACTGTGGTTTTTGTGAATCCCAGTCGAAATAATACATGGAATCCTGCCATGTATCCAGCCATTTTTCTTCGATAGCGTTAGAATCGTATTCTTTCGGGAGTTCCATATTGCCGCTGTGATTACCTGCATGATTAATAGAATTATCGGTTTTCGGAAGCAATTTGAGTGTAAGGTTTTGGATTTACAAAACACCCGAATTAATGACCGTTATAATTCGTGTTGGTAGTTATGTCTATGTGCAACACCTACCTAAAAACAACCTGAAATAAGGCTTATGGATTTTATCTCTGTCGGTTATGAAAATAGTTTAGATATTTAAAAATAATTTTATAATTATTTCTGATTAGTTGAATGCACAAGAAAAGGAAAAAGCCAAGAACTAAGAATTGTAAAGGATAAGATACTCGGTCAATCAAACTTGCATCCGGTGATAAAAGATAATTATAAAAAATTAATGCTATAAATAATGTTAATAAAAATTCAGAAATCGTAAAAAGATACTTTTCAATGGTATTTTTCAAAAATTCAAAATCGATTTCCTTTTTTATGCGTGTCAAAATATATACATTTATCGCGACATCAACAAAAATACTTAAGAACCCCAGTAAATTACCCCTCGCAATCGTTATGGTATATTTGGGGTCTTGTGGATTTTTAAAATAAAAGTCAATAGCCCCTAAAAATAAAGCATACGTTAGCAAACCGAAATGAAATTGCAAGATTTTATTTTTAATCCTCTCATTATCTCCACTTAGTAAAGTCAATATGAAAGCAAAATATAAGCATGCAAAAATCCAAAATAAAATACCCCAGAGAATATTACCTCCAAAACCTAAACTCCAAAAATAATTACTATCGATTAAATTTAAATTATGAATATTTTGTATAATATTTTTAATGAAGACAGGAAACAATATAATTATCCAAAATATACTGAGCAAACCTTGTCCATTATTATTTTTATCATAACCAAATATCGGATTTAAAACACCTATAAGAAAGTATATAAAAATCCATACGATGACAAAAAAACCAAATCTAATTAGAGGATGTTGATTTATTTTTTTGACCATTCCGTTTTCTATTTAACAATCTATTTATTAATAAAACTGTCTTTTTAATTTCTGCCTGAGATGAGAAAATGCGTCTAATTTTTAGTAATACGCCAAATTATTAATAGAATTTCAATTCGTATTGATAAATATATACAATACCATCAAAGCTATCATTAGGATTGCCCTCCGCCCTATAATCAAATTCTTATATAATCGTAAATGATTATAAGAAGATAACAAACCACGGATAACGACCATCTGCGTTTATCTGCGGTTAAAATATTACGGAAATTTAAAAATTATGCTATAAATGGAGCACACAAAAGTGATTGTGCACCTGCCCCACCAAAACATTCATTTTCTAAGGTCATTTCAATTTGCCAACACGGAATTGAAATGCTCTCGAATTTGAATAACCTATTTATGCGACAAAATCCTTCTATGAATGGGAGGTTGCAGAAGGGCAATTAAAATATCATGTTATACTCATTCGACGGCAAAAAACCCGCAATAGCGAAAAATGCATTCATAGCAGACACGGCCTGCATCATCGGGGACGTTTCAATCGGGGAAGGCTCAAGCGTCTGGTTCAACTCCGTCATCCGCGGCGACAGGGCAAAAATCCGCATTGGCAAAGGCTGTAATATCCAGGATAATGCCGTTATACATTCTGATGACAGGAATGTGGATATTGCTGATGGCGTGAGCGTGGGGCATGGGTGCGTCATGCACGGTTGTCTCGTTAAAAACAATGCGCTCGTAGGCATGAATTCCACAATACTGCACGGCGCCGAAATCGGGGAATATGCAATCGTTGGCGCAGGGGCATTGGTGCCGCCAGGTCATAAAATCCCGGCAAAGAGCGTTGTTATGGGAGTGCCGTGCAAACACGTGAGGATGACAACAGAAGAAGATATCATGCTCATAAAAAATACCCTGAGGAATTATGAGATATTGACTAAGAGATATTTATCCCAGGGCAAATGAAAAACTAACCATAAATTGAAAAAAAACCACAGAGAGCGCAGAGGACACAGAGAAAAAATAACAAAGCTTTGTGCTCTCTGTGCCCTCCGTGGCTAATTATCTGATCGGGATTGATAATCCAGATAAAATAATCTTTGCGGCCTCAGCACCTCTGCGGTGAGACTAAACCGAACACCGCAAAGACGCAAAGAACGCAAAGCATTCTTAACTCGTGGGGTTTACCAATATGCGAAACATCGAAATAGAAGAACTCGGCGCCACGCCGATAACGGAGCGAAAAGTCGAAGTGGTTGAACGAAAAGGACTTGGTCATCCCGATTTTATCTGCGATTCCATAATGAACCAGGTATCAATCGAACTCTGCAAGGAATACATGAAAAGATTTGGCGCCATCATGCACCACAATATCGACAAGGGGATGCTGGTCGCGGGAGAGGTAAAAACCAAATTCGGCGGCGGCGTAATCCTGAAGCCCATGCGCATTATTTTCGGAGACAGGGCGACATTTGAAGTGGAAGGCGAAGTCATCGATGTCAATACTATTGCAATAGACGCCGCAAAACAATGGCTGAAGGACAACCTGCGATTCGTGAATCCGGATTCTGTCCAGTATCAGGTCGAGCTTGCCCACGGTTCTGCAGAACTTACCGATATTTTCAAAAGGAAAGGCACGATACTGGGGGCAAACGATACTTCGGCAGCGGTCGGATATGCCCCGATGACGCCGACTGAAACGATTGTGCTTGAGACCGAGCGATTTTTGAATTCACATGATTTTAAGAAACGATTTCCCGAATCGGGCGAGGATATCAAAGTCATGGGCCTGCGCGAAAAGAACGAGCTTCATTTAACCATTGCAGACCCTCTTGTTGACAGGTTCATTGAATCCGAAAGTGAGTATTTCAGGAAAAAAGATGAACTTCTGGAGGAGATAAAGACCTACGCTGCTGAAAGAACCGACCTTGAAACCTCAGTTTATCTTAATACTCTTGACAGGGAGGGGCGGGGCATGGGCGGGATTTATCTTACAGTAACAGGAACATCGGCTGAGGATGCCGACTCAGGCCAGGTGGGGCGCGGGAACCGCGTGAACGGTATCATCCCGCTTAACAGACCCGTAAGCAGCGAAGCCGCAGCCGGTAAAAACCCGGTGAGCCATGTGGGGAAGATTTACAATGTGCTCAGCCACAGGATTGCAAGCGAGATTTACACAAATGTGCCTGATATAAAGGAAGTCTATGTGTGGCTTTTGAGCCAGATTGGCGAGCCGATAGACCAGCCCAAGATTGCGGCTGCGCAGGTGATTATGGAGCGCGGCTCGCTGGAGGATGTGGAAAAAGAGGTAAATGAGGTCATAGATAGCGAGCTTGCGAATATTCAGGAGTTCTGCATGGAACTGGCGTATGGGAAGATTCCGGTGTGCTAGGTCTCAAGAAAAACCTCACCGCAAAGGCGCAGAGTAAGCAAAGATTATTGTGACTTGGCGCCCTTTGCGTCTTTGCGGTTATTTATTTATTCAATTCCTTTGCCTTTTCCGGCAATCTTTTCCCTATCAATTCAAATAGTGCATCCGAATCCCCTTCAGCCAGCGAGCGCACATCCTCATCGCCTTTTAAAATCAGCTCTACAAGGTAACTCAGCTCCTCATCTGTCAGCTTATTGACGCGGTTCGCGAAATCTTCAGGTGATTCTGATAACTTATGCGAGACCGGAAGAAGGATGAACTTGTAGTCATGCCCGGGCGCGGGTCCGGTTGTGCCTTCAAGTTCGGGCGCGAGTTTTGCAAGGATTTGTTTATCGAGGTCGGTGAGGGTTCTCATAGGTTCTTCAGTTCCTTAATGATAGTCTGTATTTCATCTTTCAAAACAGGGATGTCCTTTTCGACTGTATCCCAGACGGCATCTAAATCTATTCCAAAATAATCGTGAATTAATTTATCTCTCATTCCTGCGATATCTTTCCAGGGTATATCAGGATATTTTCCTCTTGTGTTATCTGATATTTTTTTGGTGGCTTCTCCTATGACCTGAATCTGTCTTATTACCCCGTCTTGAATGAGATATTTCTCGATGAAGTCATCGTGTGTTAAGCCGTGGACATATTCCTCTATTCTTGAAATGGCATCCATAATATGATTTAGGTAAACTATGTCGTCTTTAATCATTGGTAAATTACTTTCATTTCTTTTCTGATTCTATCAATCAAGTAGGGGCTTATTGCTTTTTCAGTAAGTAAATCCACTTTAATTCCCACTGCTTCTGATAACTCCCGTTCTATTTTGACGTGCTCAAGCAGGCTTTTTCTTTCAGAAAATTCGACAAGAATATCTATATCGCTCTTTGATTTTTCTTCATCTCTTGCGTATGAGCCAAAGATGGCTACCTTTTTTACGCCATGTTTTTTAATTAGAGTGATGATTTTTTTAAAGAGATGTTCTTTATTCATTTTCTTTTACCGTATTCAATTTATCCATAAATTCTTATGATTTTTTTCTTCCTTCAGGTTCGTATCATATTTCAATACACTTTGAAATTATACTTTCTTTTTGTATCTATTCTCCATGATTCTTAAGGTTTTCTTTTAATAAATCAATAGCCTCATTTTCCATTTATTTAGCCTCTTCATCGAAGTAATCCCTGCATTTACTGAAAAATTACAAATATCATAAAGGTGTTGTAGGAAGAGATGGTATCACTAAAAAATTATAATCCCCTTATACTGCTGGTGGCGTTCTTCTTCATAATACCTGCATCACCTGCGTCAGCCCAAAGCGCGCTTGATACTTTCAACGTTCCCGCATTCGGGCCAAAGGATACAGGCACATCTGTTGACTCATCTGTGGTTCTTGAAAGCGAATCGGAATATAAGATAGTAGTCTCTGGCACATATCAATTTAAAACCGGCGTTGATTGGGGATATGCGGATGCACAGTTCCGGATGGGCGCCGGCCGCAATTATAACCAGCCGTTCAATTCCATTGAATTCGATGGGGAGCGGCTTTCCGCAGATGTCAGCGACATCACCAACCACACCTACACATTCTACAGGAAGGGCAATGGCAGCAAGGTCAGGTTCAGTATATACGACACCTCAATAACAGGTGAAAGGGGAGACTACGATAACAACGCCGGCTATCTGAAAGTCGAGATATACAGGCTGGATACTATAACCCTCACAAAGTCCGTTTCTCCTCAATCCATTGAACTGGGACAGACCGCAACCGTAACCATTACGTTCAAAAACACCGGAGCCAGTGACCTGACAAACATTAATGTCTCGGATTCTCTTCCTGCAGGCTTTATCCTGGCAAGCGGAAACCTGGATAAAAACTACGACCTGTTGACGCCGAAAGATGCCAGGAGTTTCCAGTACTCAATCCAGCCATCTGAAACAGGCACTTTCAACCTGGAGCCTGCCGCTGTTTCTTATTATGATAAAGACAACGCTTCCCACGCAGGCAAATCCAATATCCCTACGATTCTGGTCATACCCTCAAATGCCACGCCGCAAATTTCCAATGCAAGCGTGCAGCTTCACGGTGAGAAAACAGATGTAGTGCTCGGGGAAGATGTTATGCTGAAGCTGTCGGCTGTTAACCTCATTACAAAGCCCGTGATGCATGTCCAGGTTATCATCCTTCCGCCATCCGGGATGAGCGTCACTTCATCAGAATTCGCCGAGTCAGGCGCCGGCCAGTTCACAACCACGTACGAGCTTCCGCCAGGCAAAGGGAGGGACATCGAGGTCAGGATACAGTCGAATCAGGTCGGCGAATTCGAAGTGCAGGGAAGAATAGTTTACTATTTTGATGAAGACAGCGCACATGCCGAGGATCACACGCTAACGCTGCCAATCAAAGTGAGGGCAAGCACAGGGCAGCCTGAGCCCACGGATACACCAGCCAAAAAAATGTGGCTGCCTGGTTTTGAGGTACTACCCGCTGTTATTGGGTTGTTGGCGCTGTATTTAATCAAAAAGCGGTAATGCTTTTCCTTAGTAACTTTCTATTTTATCCGGATAGACGATTCATAAAAAATCAACCACAGAGAACACAGAGCGCGCAGAGAGTTTTTGCTTTTCTCCGTGTAAACCTTTATCAAAGGTTTATCAAACGAAGGGATATAGGGTGCTCCCTATATCCCAACACTGCGCAAGCCGAAGTCTCGGCTTCTCTGTGCCCTCGGTGGTTTTTCAAACTGATAATATTAGCCTCTTTCCTTACCTGCGTTTGCGCAGCAGGTACACGATAGAAAGCAGTCCTGTTATTGCAAATACAAACTCGAACCCGGGTTCTTTTGGTGCAGAGGTAGGCACTATATTTTCAGGGGCTCTGGCAGGACTGACGGTTGTTGCGGGCGCTGCTGTCGCTGCTGCGGTTGCATCTGCAAAAGCAGGAGTCCCAGTTGCTACCGGAACGGCATTCATTCCAGCTTTTGCATCTATGGATGTAGCAGTTCCTCTTGTATTGTTCACAGGCACCTCAACGAAAAGCGAGGTGTAAGGCGTCACGAACTTGAATTCCAGCGAAAGTTTAGTAATCGAAGATTTGAGAGTGTCAGTTTCGCCCTCCACGTTTATCCTGTCCATCAGCTTTCGGATAGTGGTATATGCCCAGAGCCTGGGGATAAAGGAGTTTTCCGGCTTCGAGACAACATTAAACGAATTCTTGAAATTGCGGCTTCCTGTTCGCGTAATTGCGGCAACATCGGAAGTTACGGTTGTGGTGCCGGCACTGTACTTACCCAGCACAACGGCATCAGAGCCTGCAAACAGATTATTTTGCCCGGTATTCACGACGTCTGAAACAGAATTATATTTAAAGCTCATGCCTGTGACAAGAGGCGTAGAGATGGTTTCGTAGAACCCTTTCATTTCAGCTTCAACGCCTGCCTGAGGGAAAAACCTCTGTGAAACGCCATAATTTTCAAGGCTCAGCGCCTTCAGGAAATCGTAATTCGCCTCGTCCTCAATACCGAAAGCGATGGTGAATATCGACACATTTACCTTGTTGGCATCCATAACATTCTTGCGTATGACGTAGGGCGAGGTAATGCCCTCGGTGGGCGCCCCATCCGTAAGAAACACTATTATGGGAACGCGCGAACTGTTGCCAAACATGGCAAGCGCATCCAGCAGGGCCTGATTAATGTTCGTGCCGCCTTCTGCATTCAGGCTGTTTACAAAGTTTGCGGCGTCCGCTTTATTCTTTGTATTCGCTTCCATTAGCGCCGGTGAAAAAGCCTGAACAGAAGCGTCGAAAAATATTATATTGAAATAATCATCAGGGGGTAAATCTGAAATTATGCTTGTGAATACATTTTTCACCTCTGCAATCTTTTCACCGCTCATGGAGCCCGACTTATCTACCACAAAAATAATATCCTTACTCAGGGGAGTGGTGCCGAGGTCAGATTCAGATGGTGAGAAAACGTGCATCATGTAACCCTGGCCGCCCGCGCTGTAAAATAGCATGTCCCCGTTTAAAGGTGGATTGTTTGTGGTGTAGTCGACTGTAAGGTCCTTATCAGGCAGCGCATTGGCGCTGTATTTCACCTGGCCTTTCGTGGTTGAGAGGTATTTTACACTTGCATCCGAAAAACCGGGGGTTTCAAGGGTGGTGATATCATTCACTGATGAGATGTTCAGGATTACAGAAAGGTCATTCACAGTGTGCGTCTCATCGGTCTTTCGCAGGAACACCGCATACTCATATTTTCCCAGGCTTTTTTTCACAGCCTGCTCGTATTTCAGGCGGACAATGATGCTCTGGCGCGGTTCAAAGCTAAGGGAGTAAGAGAACAGGTTTTGCGTCTTGGTTTCCAGCAATCCGGCTGATTTGCCCTGGGCGGCTGCCTGTTCGAATTTTTCCTTTGCTTCCTGTTTGGGAAGCACATCAGCATTGTATTCTTTGCCGTCAATGATTAAAGTGAAACCTGATATGAATGCCACTTCCGGAATCAGGAACTTAAATTCATCATCGGAAGGGGTGTCCAGGGGATTTGTGAGTTTTTCTTCCACGGTGGTTATGGCATAACCATTGTTCACATCCGCATTGATATTTAAATAGTCCACAACAGGCTGGGCTGCTGATACAGTGGTTAATGCCAGCAATACCAGTAAAATAACGATTAGTTTTTGCATTTGATACCGACCTCACCATTTTTTGGCTGCACCAAGAAAGTTTCAAACGTTAATTAATTTTGTGGTAAAAAATAGTAATAAATGCTTTCGATGAGCCTCATCTAATCTGCGAGCCAATTTTCCGGTCAAGTATTTTCAGGAATTCACTCTTCGATTCACCCGGAATAAAAGCCCCGGCTGCTATGTCATGCCCTCCACCCGTGCCGCCAACTGCTTTTGCAGCCTCGCTGATTGCCTCGCCAAGGTTAAGCCCTTTCCTAATAAGGTCCTGGTTTCCCCTTGAAGAAACTTTTACCCCACCCTCGGAATCTGCAAAAGCGATTATGGGAAGGTCCCTGTTATTTACAAACGAGGAGCTCATACCCGCCACTATGCCTACGATGGTTTCCCTGATTTTATTTCCCGAATCAAAATATTGCAGGTTTTCCATCCTGGTTACCCCATGCTCTTTCACAAAATTCAGTCCCTCAACAAGGTTCTTCCGGTGTTCGGAAAGCAAGGCGCAAGCATTATCAAAGCATTTTTCGCGGTCGCCCATACACACTGCAAGCCCTATATCCGCATGGTCATAGCGGGCGGTGGAATTAAGCAGCGTGGCATATTCGGAAGCGTCCCGAACCTCGGTCCCTTCACGTTCGCATAATAATGTATATACTTCCCCGATGAGTCTTTCCACCTTAAAACCGGGGAGGCCGGATGAAAGTCCTGATTGTATCAGGGCCGAGACGATTTTCTGTTTTTCAGGAGGTTCAAGGTCAATCCACCGTCTCCATTTCTCTCCATGCTGCCTGATGCCTATTTTTTTTAAGAATTCAATGCTTGCATCTTCGCTGCCAGTAAGACCGGGCAAGTATACGTCGGTTGAATATTGGAGTAATTTAAATATTGGGCGCGTCTGCCGTCCGAACAGCATGAGGTCTTTTTCATATCCCATGACATTATTCCTGGCGCCCTCTTCCAGTATCGACCTGTTCATCCCGATCAATTGCCCGTGTTTTGCGTGCTGTAAATCGCCCACAGCGCCGACGATTGCAAGGGCTGCAAGGTCGCCGTTGCCGCCCAGTTCCTGCGCGATAAGAAAAGCAACTCCGGAACCGCTTAATTCAACCGCGCCGTTAATCCCGAAAAGATGTGGATTTAAATGGTATTCATAAACGCCCTGAGGCTGGTGATGGTCAGAAACGACGGCGTTTAGTTTCAGGGATTTTATCGCCTCCAGCATTCCGCTTCCGAGGTCTGTAAATACAATAAGTTCAGGATTCTGGTTGGCTATTTCGGTGAGCAGAGGCATGTCCAGTTGCTTTACAAAACGTATCCTGTAATCGATGCCTGCACGTCCAAGGGCTTTTCCCATGATTGCAGCCGAGGTCAGGCCATCAGCATCGATATGCGACACAACGAGAGCCGATGAATGCTTTTTGATATATTCAGCGCACTTTCCGGCCATTTTCGCAATCGTCATCGCTGCTTTCGTGGTTTTATTCGGTAAAATACTTTTGCCAGCCTTGCAAATCCCGTAAAGTGAAAGTCTTATAAATTTGAATGTATTAAAAGAATATTGCATGGAAACTGTAACTGAATTGAAAAAGATTCGCGCGGACCTTGATATGCTTACGAATATATATTCAAAACTGATTGATAGGTTGATTCCTGAAGAAGAACCAGAGGCTGAAGACCTCAAAGCGATAAAGGGCAGGGACAAAGTAGCTTCAGAGTCAGAACTTCTAATGTTGGATTGATATCAGGTTTTTATTTTCCAGCTGATTTATGGAATTCTGTAGTTACTTGAGGAACTGCTGTAATAAATTCAATAGAACCTTTTTTAAACGTTCCAGTAATAAAAGCTATTATCTGTGCTTTGCGAACGCAACAGGAAAAGTAGGAAGTTTATGGAAATTAATATCGAAGAACGTCGTGTTGCAATTGAAGCAATAGCAACTCTCGTAAATATAAAAGCGACAATGGCAGAACTTATTCTTAAACCTGCGGGTGTACCATGGGAAATATATCGTCCTTTGCTTAATAAAAGAAATGAAAGTACCGGACAACAATTATCAAAAAGAGAAATTGCCCCATTAATTTTAGATGCTGTTGAGAAACGGGCAGACGGCTGTAGTATAATATGTGCAATGATTAAAATAGCCGCGAACTGGAAGGATTTCCATCTTGCACAAAATGAGTTTAACGCCAGAGCAACCGTTCAAAAGGCACGGGAAGTCTTGAACGTGATTGAAATTATGGACGCTAAAGAAGCTCAGGAGCAAGAGATTGCAAGAAGGCGAGAAATTGAACGCATGAAACAAGAAAGAGCGTCACAATTTACAAAGCAATTAGATCTTTTATTAATGATGTTTGATGACTTGGCCAAATCCCAAGATGCTCAAAAAAGAGGTTTTTTATTGCAAGAACTGTTGAACCAAACATTTGACTTATGCGAGATACCAGTAGTTAGAAGTTTCATGAGAAATGATGGCGCAGAGCAAATTGATGGCGCATTTAAATTAGAGGGGTGGCATTATTTAGTTGAGTGCAGATGGCGGAAAAAGCTCGCGAACATTCGTGAATTAGATGGATTAAAAGGGCAGGTCGATAGGTCTGGGAAACAAACAATGGGACTCTTTATATCAATCGAAGGCTGGTCTGAAAATGTACAAACAGTTCTCAAACAAAACCCAGATAAGTCAATAATCCTGATGGATGGTTTAGATTTAAGAACTGTATTAAGTGGATATGCAAATCTTCAGGAGTTTTTACTTGCCAAAATAGCAAAATTGAATTTACAGAATGAACCGTTTTTAGGTATAACAGATTATCTTAAAGAACGGGAAGGTTAAACATGATATAGGAATCTTAGAACAGAGGATACAACATGCAAAAGTTCAAAAGTCAGTATATTGTAAACGAAAAAGGCAAAAAGACCAGTGCAATTCTTCCTATCGAAGAATACGAGGAACTTCTGGAAGACCTCCATGACCTTGCGATAGTCGCAGAACGCCGGGATGAGCCTATGATAACTTTTGGGGAACTCAAGGAAAGATTAAGAAAAGATGGTCTCCTTTGAAATTCAATGGAAGCAGTCGGCAGAGCGGGACTTGCGGAACATTGATAAACAACATATTCCCCGAATAGTCAAAACTATTGAATCTCTCACCGCTAATCCCTTTCCATCTCAATATTGTAAACTTCGAGGCACAGAACGTCTTTATCGAATTCGCGTCGGAGATTACAGGGTCATTTATCAGGTGGATACAGAAGCAAAGATTGTAATCATTTATTACATCCGTCATAGAAGAGACGCATACCGCTTACTATAATAAAGAAGTGATTTAACATGCTCGCCGCACTATTAATTCTGCTCATCGGCTGGCCCGGCATTATATCCTCATTAGCTATCTCAATTGCAGGAGTTATAAGAAGCAAACCCGTGTGGTTGATAATCGGCGCCATACTTGCTATTCCCTTTTCCTGGTATCTTAGCGGCTGGCCGCTTTTCAGGCACACAGGGCTTCTCCTGCCATTGTTTCAACTCGGGGCCGCCGTGGCGATACACAGGCATGTTACATGGCTGGCATGGCTGCTTCTATTACCGTTTGCAGGTATTGCCGTCTGGCTGGGGATTACTGTACTCATGCAATGATGAATAGAACCCTTTTTAAACATTTCAGTAGTAAGAACCATCATGTGCGGCATAGCAGGCGCAACAGGAAAAAACTCGGAAACTCTCGTCAAAAAGATGCTCGAAGCAATCAAGCACCGGGGACCCGATGGTTCCGGCACTTTTTCCATCGGCGATATCACCCTCGGCAATGTCCTGCTTAAAATCACAGGTGATAAACACCAGCCGCTCACAGACGGCGGCGCGCTCACTTACAACGGCGAGATTTACAATTTCAGGGAAATAGCAGAAAAACTTCACATCACAACAGATTCGGACAGCGAGGCGCTTTTTGCCCTGATAGGGGCAAAAGGCATAGAAAAAACGATTCAAGAATTAGATGGCGATTACGCGTTTGCCCTCGTTAATTGCGAAAAACTCCATCTTGCGCGCGACCCCGCGGGGGTAAAACCGCTTTATTACGCCACAGGCGCAGAGTTTGCTTTTGCGTCCGAGAAAAAAGCGCTGTACGCTATCGGGATTAGTGATATTCATACTCTCAAGCCCGGATACATGCTTACTTACAGCACCGGAAAAATAATTGAAAAAAAGGTTTCGGGTTTCGCTGCGGGTGAGCCGATAACAGATGAAAACATAGCCTCAAAAGCGTTATATGAAGCAATTGGGCGCGCTGTGGAAAAGCGGCGCTACAAACCCTGCGCGCTTGCATTCTCAGGCGGTCTTGACAGTTCTCTCATTGCCGCACTTTGCCCTGACGTTGAGTTGTATTCGGTGGGCATGGCAGGGTCGCATGATATTATGCAGACAAAAAGAGCGGCGCAGCTTCTCGGGCTTTCGGATAAACTTCATCTTCATGAACTTACACCTGATGAAGTGGAATCAGCGCTTCCTGATGTAATAAAAGCAGTCGAGTCGGGAGACCCGTTTAAGGTAAGCATCGCCATGCCTTTGTTTTTAGCATCAAAAGACGCACACAACGATGGGATTCGCGTGATGCTCTCTGGTCAGGGCGCGGATGAGCTTTTTGCGGGATACAAAAGGTATGAATCCATGATGCCTGATGAACTTGAATCAGCTCTCTTGAAAGACCTCGACAATATTTCGGAGAACAATCTTGAGCGGGACGATGCCGTTACAATGGCAAATGCTGTTGAGCTTCGTGTTCCTTATCTTGACAGGGAGGTTGTGGAACTTGCTCTCCGGATAGCGCCCGAACTCAAGATACACAATGGGATACGGAAATACATACTGCGCCTGGCTGCAAAGAAGCTCCTGCCTGATGAACTTGTCTTTAAAGAAAAGAAAGCGGCGCAGTACAGCAGCGGGATTTATTCGGCGCTTGTGAAACTTGCAAGGAAAAACGGGTTCAAGGGAGAGCGGGCGCTCGGAAAGTATCTTGATGAATTAAAGTTAAAAACTAAACTTTTTTAAACTGATCTTTGCGCCCTCTGCGCCTTTGCGGTGAGTATCGGATAGCGACTATCCGCGTTTACCGTGGTTCGCCTCCATCTCATAACAATCTTTTTATCGCTTGCGCCACTTTATAGGGTTTTAATGACAACCATCGGGAATAAAAAGCTCGGATTTATCGGCACAGGGAAGATGGGCGAAGCCCTGATAAAAGGCATACTTCATGCCCAACTCGTCCCGCCGGAGAACATATACGCAAGCGATATGGATTCAGCAAAGCTGCAGTCGCTTGAAGAGCAGTATAAAATAAGCACCTGCAAGGACAATTGTTCTGCGGTCACAGATTCGGATATTCTCATAATTGCGGTCAAGCCGCAAACGATTCCGGCTCTTATAAAAGAAATAAAATTCTCCATAAAGAACCAGTTGATTATATCAATTGCCGCGGGCGTACCCATTGCGACTTATGAAACTGAGCTTCCGCACGGAACGAAAGTTGTGAGGGTAATGCCAAATATCGCAGCGACCGTCAGGGAGGCCGCATCGGCAATCAGCCCTGGAAGTGCGGTATCGAAAGACGACCTTGAAATTGCGAAAACGATTTTTAATGCCATAGGGCGAAGCGTCATATTGCCCGAGCATCTTATGGACGCTGTCACGGGATTATCCGGCAGCGGCCCGGCTTATATTTTCATGGTAATCGAAGCGCTTGCGGACGGCGGCGTACATGAAGGTCTTGACAGGAATACTGCAAAATTGCTTGCAGCCCAGACCGTTCTTGGCGCGGCTAAAATGGTGCTTGAGGACAAAAGTCATACAGGCGAGTTAAAAGACATGGTAACATCACCGGGCGGCACAACGATCAGGGGTCTTCGGGTAATGGAAGAACGGGGCGTCCGCGTTGCAATGATGAACGCAGTAATTGCGGCATGCGAACGTTCAAAAGAACTTGGCAGAAAGACCTGAAAAGTTGGCTGAAGATGTCTCTCCTTTCTGATATAGAAAAAAAAGCAAGAAAGAACCATGCAAGGATCGGGCTCGGGATAGGGAAGATTTCGGAAAAACTGATTAAGAGCGCAGAAGCGGCTAGCAAGTATGCAGATGTTGTTCTTGTCGGGGATGAAAAACAGATCAAGGCGACAGGCACCGAACTTGAGATAATCCATTCAACCGAGCCGCCAAAAAAACTGGTTGAATTGCTGGTTTCAGGCAAGATAGACGGCGCTGTCAGGGGAACTCTCAGCGCGACAAAAACCCTTTCGGAACTGAAAAAATCTCTTAACCTCACAAAATTATACAGGGTCGCATTACTGGAAACAGCAGATGGGAGACCTTTTTTCCTTGCGCCGGTGGGCATTGATGAAGGAAATTCCATTGAGGATAAGGTCGAGTTAATAAAACGGGGCGTCGAGCATTTCAGGCGCTTTGGCATAGAAGCAAGAGTAGGGATTCTATCGGGCGGGCGTTTTGAAGATAAAGGCAGGGATGAGAAGGTGGACAGGACGCTTGCCGAGGCTGAAATTGTAACAAAAAGAGTACGCGAGATGGGAATAAGCGCAAAGGATTATTCAATATTGATTGAAGATGCAATCGAAGAGGCAAATTTTATTATTGCGCCGGATGGTATTTCGGGGAATCTTATTTTCAGGACGCTTGTGTTCCTGGGCGGCGGGTATGGTCATGGCGCTCCCGTTTTGATGGAAAAGGTGTTTGTGGATACATCAAGGGTAGGTGGGCATTATACGAGAGCAATAATGCTTGCAAGCGCGCTAAAAAACTGACGCTGATTTTTTATGTCCCTTCGTGAGCTCCTGAAAGACAGAATCCCTGAGGAAAAACTGGTGCTCATGCCGAAAGGTTTTGAAGTCATCGGGGACATTGCGATTATCAATATCCCGCCGGCTCTGGATGAAGAAAAATATCTTATCGCGGATGCGCTCACCCGCCAGAGGAAAGACATCAAAAAAGTGCTTCGGAAACTCCATAAAATTGAAGGCACTTCGCGGGCGGGGGAATTTGAATTATTGCTCGGGAACAGCACAACCACTATTCACAGGGAGAACAACTGTTTCTTTTTTGTGGATGTTGCAAAAACATATTTTTCAGGGAAAATGTATTATGAACGGGACAGGATAGCGCAAAAAGTAAACGACGGCGAGGTTGTCCTGGTATTATTCGCAGGTGTTGGGCCGTTTTTGATACCGATTATAAAGAAAAAGAATGTCAAAATAACAGGACTTGATAATAACCCGGATGCATGCGCCTGTTTGAAAAAGAACTTGGAACTTAATGATGTTGAAGCCGGTATTATCCTCGCAGATGCAAATTCGATAGAACACATTTTCAAACGGCCTTTTGACAGGATCGTGATGCCCGCTCCTTACGGCCATGACCATTTTCTTAATCTTGCTCATTCCATATTGAAACCTGAAGGTATTATCCACTTTTATACGTTCAAGAAGGATTTTGAGATTGCGCATTTTAAAAAGCTGCTTTTTGAAAGCGGATGGCATATCGATTTTTACAGGGGCTGCGGCGAGGTTGCTCCGCGGGTTAAGAGATATGTGTTTGATTTGAGGAAAAATTGAATACCTTTATACCACGAGGACACCGAGATAAGATATGTAAGCATGATATCTTCACCTTATACATCATACGGTATCCTGTACGGTTTTGGGAATTATCTTCTGGTGATGTTCATCTACCTGGGTATTGCGGTGGGATTGCACGAACTCGGTCATATTTTATTTGCAAAATATCATAAGCTTGAATACAGGATTCTATTTGAAAAAGGCAATATAAGAATAGCTGCAGACTGGGAAAAGCTTGGAGGCAAAAAAATATACGGGAATATGCTCGGTATTGTTTTTGGTTTTCCCGTGGTTATTATTGCCGGCTGGGTCTATCATACCCCCATTTTTCTTTTTGTGTATCTAATCTCATGCTATGACGATTTCGGCGCTGTTGTCATGGAACTTCAAAAATTTTAAATTTTCGTAACAAACAAGGTCATGAGAATCATTATTATGATGAACTGTATACAATAATTTCGAAAGCTTTAAATATTTTTGGAACATATCATTATTTGGAGTTGCTGCTTAAGGGGGAACTTTAGCAGTCTGGAAATTGCCGAATGGGGGGCCAATAATGTTCAAAGAAACAGTACTGCATTCCAGGAAAATCATCAAATATAGCATTTGCCTGCTTATTTTCCTGAATATTCTGGATGTCATCAGTACATATATCGGGATAAAATATGTAAATGCTTATGAAGCCAACGAAAAAACAGCATATCTTTTTAATTTATTCGGAATGCTATTACCATCAGGTTTAAAAATTTTAACAGTTCTGTTATTAGGTTTCATAACAAGAATCGTGTGGGAAAACTCCGAATTTATGCTGCAGAATGGAAACGGCCTGGGAAACTCAGTGGCAATTATATCCATCTTGAATATTATGTTCATAGTAATTTTTCTGAATATCGTTTATTTTTTAATTATAGTGAACAATATTAATGTCATTTATAACTAAAATACGGATATCGCGGACTGCACAGTGGGATGGGCATAATATAAAAATGCAGTTAAATCAGGGGAACCAAAACACTTAATAAATATAAGATTGCTCTTAACATTGATGGTAATCGAAACAACAATCTTATTATTGGCAATTGTAGCTGTGATTGCTGTATATATTGTTTTGAAGGCTGCAAAGTACCTGATCGTAAATTCAATACTGGGCCTCATTCTTCTTGCCCTGGGCAACATCATTTTTAAATTAGGCATTGCTTATAACGCTACAGTGGTATTGATTTGCGCACTCGGGGGAATCCCCGGTGCAATCATTATAATGCTGCTTCATGTGTTTGGTATAGCGTTTTGACCTTAGAACATATCCGATAAAAAAGTTTTAAATAGTAAGCCTGATATATTCTTTGAAGAGAAATGATGCCCAGCCATTGGGTTTTGGGAAAATTTTGAGTCAGTCATGGAACAAATAATTGAAATCCGTTCCCTGTCAAAAAATTACGGGAACTTTAAGGCTCTGGATAATGTCTCCCTGACGATTGAAAAGGGAACAATATTCGGCCTGCTGGGACCTAACGGGGCCGGCAAATCGACGTTGATCAAAGTTCTTTCATGCCAGACAAGACCATCCGGGGGCCATGCCTATATATCAGGTCTTGATGTGGTCGCAGATAAGAAAGAAGTGCTTTCGATTATCGGGATTGTCCCGCAGGAGAACAGTTTCTATGACGAGCTTACAATAAATGAGAACCTTAATTATTTCGGTTCATTGTACGGCGTTCCGGTCATTGAAATTAAGAAAAGGAGCCACAAGATACTGGATATGCTGCACCTGTCAGAAAAGAGTGAAAGCTATGCAGGCACACTGTCAGGGGGAATGAAGACGAGGTTGAATATCGCGTGCGCGCTTATCCATAAACCCGAGACACTGATACTGGATGAACCCAGTGTGGGGCTTGACCCTGTATCAAGGAAAGCCTTATGGGACACAATCCGGAGCGTGAACGGGGAAGGTACAACCATCCTTATCACAACCCATTACATGGAAGAAGCGGACCTGTTGTGCGACAGGATATTGATAATGAACAGGGGCAAAATCGTTGTCGAAGGAAAGCCCGGCGAGCTGAAGAATGCCGCAGGAGAGCATGTCATCCTGATAACAAGCACACCCGGCAATTACCAGGTAATAAAAAACAAGGTTGAATCGCTGGAATCCATATTATCATGCAGTGTTAATGAAAAAGGGTTGAAAATAAATCTCAAGAATGAACAGCCTATTCAAACAATTTTTGAGATTTTTGAAACTGAAGGCGAGAAAATAAAGAACGTGGAATCCACAAGACCAAGCCTTGAAGACGTATTCATACATGCTGCGGGGGAGGAATGGCATTGAGCGGCGGAACGGTTATCAAAAAAGACCTGAAGGTATATATCCGCCACAGGAAGACGCTGCTCCTGATATTCATTGCTCCGATACTTATAATGATACTGATCGGGTCTGTGTTTTCCGGTGCATCCGATGCAGGTCTCACGGATGTTAAGCTTGGTGTTGGCGGCGGGTCAGACCTCGGGAAGAATATAATCGATAACCTGAACAATAGCAAGATGTTCATTATCGTCAAGGAAAATACCAGCGACCCTTCTGTTATCCAAGATGGTGTTAAGAACGGAAAGTACAGCGCAGGTATATTCATCCCTGAAAATGAGACCCAGCCCATGCAGTTGTACCTTGACAATTCAAAGGTCCAGATAGCGCCTGTAATTTCGACTTTTTTCCTTACCACAACTGAGAAAATGTCTTATGAACTCACACTTGCCTTTATCAGCAGGCTCTGGGATAACCTGGGGCAGATGGAATCCCAGCTTAATCCTTTGAGGGAAGGCGTATTGCTGATAAATGGCAATATAGCAAATCTCAATAATGATACCCAGGATGTGCTCTCTTCGCTTAACGAGGTCAATGCCTCCAGCCTGAATGAGTCAACAGGCGTGATGAAAAATACCCTGGACAGGATGGGTGTCGAGCTTCAAAGAAGCAGAGAGGAAATCAATGTTACGCGCAAAGACCTGGAAGACCTTGATAAAAACGTGACCTCAATCTATAATGATACTGCCGGGTTAAGAGACGACCTTAAATTCGTGGTAGATAATATAGATGCGACAGATGCTTCACTTCTTGCGATGCAGACAAGCCTGCAGTCAACATACAATCTCACCTGTATCGACCCGGCAGCGCTTCAGTGCATATCCCTGAAAAACAGCATCCAGCAGATACAGGATACAAGGGCAGAGATTCAGAGCAGGACAGCACGCATCACCTCACTTTATAACAGTCTTGATACTGTAGCCCAGAAAAGCGCCGAATTGCATGATAAACTGGGTAAGACTGATGAAAGACTTCAAAGCATGCAGGAATCCATAGGCAATTACACTGTCGAGATATCCAATATCAATGGCAATATATCGAATATCGAGGCTTCTATTTCTGCCCTGGAAAAAGTCAAGAACCAATCAGCAGGTGTTTCTGCCCAGATGGATAAACTCGCAGCCGATATGTCCGATAGCACAGGCGGCCTGGTAAAAAAAATCGACTTGACAAAGGGTTTGCTGGGCGAGGTGATATCAAGATCACCAACCACTGTGGCCGCACCCATAAAACTTGAAAGCGGGGTGGTGTTCAAGGACAGGTCTTATCTTGACTTCCTGATGCCCGGAATAATATCCATCGTGTTGATGTTCATATCGTTCCTTCTGGCTTCCATAACCATAGTCCAGGAAAGGTCAAAGAAAACCCTGATCCGGACGCTGCTTACACCTATTTCCCTTGAAGGTTTCATCCTTGAGAAGACAGCCGCTCTTATCCTCATTGCATTGCTTCAGGGGATCATCATGATAGTTGTTGCCTACCTGCTTTATGGTATTGTAATCCCTGCCGACCAGCTTGGCGGGTTGTTCCTCGTCATCCTTGTTTATTCTGCGGCTTTTATCGGTATAGGAATGGCGCTTGCAACATTCGCCGAGTCTGAGAATACAGCGATGCTCTTATCCCTGGTTTTGAGCATCCCAATGCTTTTCCTTTCGGGTGTGTTTTTCCCCTTTGAGACCATGCCGGAGTTGATGGTAAAGCTGGGCAATGCCCTCCCGATTACAATGGGCATCAAGGCATTGAACTCGGTGCTCATCTACCAGCAAGGTGTGCCTGTGGAATATCTGCTGCCACTTCTTGCGTATGGTATTGCCGGACTTGGGCTTGCCTACCTGCTACTTAGAAAAGAAGTGATGGATTGAATACGAAAAATTACGGATACCAAAAATGCCATCAAAATCGATTGTCAATCTGGACCGGATATCTTTCATTCGAAATAACACTCCTATCCTTCATGATATTTCCCTGAAGATAGACCGCGGCCAGCACTGGGCAATACTCGGGCCAAACGGCTCAGGAAAGACAAGCCTGGTCAGTATTATTAATGGTTATCACTGGCCATCGGAAGGGACTGCGAAAGTTCTGGGAAAAAGATTCGGCTCCACAGACCTTCGGGAATTGCGCCGGCACATTGGCGAATGCAGTTCTGAGATAATGAATATGATACATAAACAGGACTCTGTCATGGATATTGTGCTTTCTGGGAGGTTTGCCAGCATCGGCCTGTATGAAAAGCCTGCTGCGGAAGACTATGACCGCGCACAGGAGTTACTGGCATTTTTTGGATTATCCGGAGTTTCGGGCCGCAGTTTCGGGGTACTTTCGGATGGTGAAAAACAGAAAACCATTATCGCAAGGGCTTTGATGCCCCAACCGGAATTACTTGTCCTGGATGAGCCGTGCGCGGGACTTGACCTGAAAGCGAGGGAGGAGTTGTTGGATGCTGTAGAGAAGATGTGTAAAGCCCCAGGCGGTCCGACATTGATCTATATTTCGCATCATATCGAAGAAATAATACCTGCAATTACCCATGCGCTTGTTTTAAGGAAAGGCCGGATGGTTGCCCGGGGCGCTAAGAAGGATGTGCTTACAGGCGAAGTGTTAAGCTCGGCTTTTGATATACCAATTGAACTTGTCAAAAGAAACGACCGTTTTTGGCCTGTGGTATCGAAAGGTTTCAATAAGAATATATATTGATGCGGTTTAAGAATAAGTAAGCAGAATCAATGGTTTAATTCAAAAAACTGTTGTTTCACGGGGGAAATATGACAAGTTTTGACGATATCGTTGTCGGGGCTGTGGAAAAGGTAATACCGAGCGTTGTGAACATCAGTGAAGTAAAGTTGATGAGGGATGCGTACCTGCACGTGCATCCTGTGCCTGGCGTTGGTTCAGGCTTTGTAATCGATGAAGGGGGCTGGATACTGACCAATGCTCATGTAGTGCTTGGCTCGCAGGAGATAAAAGTGTCGTTTGAGGATGGAAGGACATTCCCGGGAGAACTCAGAGGTATCGATACAATAATGGACCTTGCAGTTCTCCACATCGATGCTAACAAGCTGCCAGTGCCAGAGATGGCAATGAATAACAATCTCAAGATTGGCCAGATGGCGATTGCGATAGGCAGCCCGTTAGGTCTTGTCGGTGGGCCCACGGTCACGGCAGGCGTTGTGAGCGCGCTTAACAGGTCAATCCAGACCGAGGCTACATTCATGGAAGGGCTGATACAGACAGACGCTGCCATTAACCCAGGCAACAGCGGCGGGCCCCTGATTAACAGCGAAGGCATGGTGATTGGAATAAACAGCGCCATCATACCTTTTGCCCAGGGCATCGGGTTTGCCATCCCTATCCAGCCTGCCATGTGGATAGCGCAGCAGCTGCGGGAGCACGGTGAAATCATAAGACCCTGGATAAGTATGAACGCTGTGGATGTCAATCCCAAAATGGTGGCATACTACAAACTTCCCATTGAAAAAGGGGTAATGGTTACCAATATAATACCAAAAAGCGAAGCTGAAAAATCAGGGATGAGGATAGGAGACATCCTTGTTCGGATGGATGATGTTGAAATCAATAATGTCAGGGACCTGATAAAAGTCATGAACAAGCGCAAAGTGGGTGACAGGGTTGCGATGGAAATATTCAGGGGAAGCGAGAAGATAGCGCTAAAAACCGTGCTTGAGAAGGCGCCTTCGGCAATGCCAAAACCGATAAAGCGCTAAGCTACTTTGTTTCGTCGTAGCCAATCTCTTCTTTGGTGAGGTAGCAGGCCGGGTCATCAGCCCAGACATTGCTGTATATCGCTTCGGCGCGTACGCGGAAATTCCCGTTGCAGATATCGAACCACTTGCAATGCGCGCACCTGTCTGCGTTTGCCTTAATCAGCGGTTTCCTGCTCTTAAGACCCGCCATGAGTTCGTTGCTTGTATCGGTCCAGATTTCGCTGAATTTCCTTTCCTTTACATTGCCGAAGGAATAATGCCTCCAGAACTGGTCTGCATGGACAGAGCCGTCCCACGAAACACAGCCGATACCGATGCCCGAGGAATTGCCCTGGTTCATCTGGAGGAGTTCGTAAACCTCTGCTGCGCGTTTTGGGTCTTCTTTTAACAGGCGGAAATAAATATAGGGGCCGTCGCAGTGGTTATCAACTGTCAGTACCTCAATCGGGAAGCCTTTTTCATGCAGCGCTTTTGTCCTGTCCATGATAAGGTCAAGGGTCTTCCTGCTTTCTTCATGCGAGAGTTCCTGCTCTACCAGCTTTGAGCCGCGCCCGGCATAAACAAGGTGATAGAAGCAGACGCGGGGGATTTTCTCTTTTTCAAGAAGGTCGAATATGGCAGGAATATCCTTCACATTTTTCTTATTGATCGTAAAGCGTAATCCGACTTTAACGCCTTCTGCAAGGCAGTTGCGCATGCCGTTAAGCGCGGCGTCAAAAGCGCCTTTCATACCCCTGAATTTATCGTTTGTCTCTCTCATGCCATCAAGCGACACGCCCACATACGAAAGACCGATATCTTTGAGAACTTTTGCCATTTTTTTGTCTATCAGCGTACCGTTCGTGGAAATGACGGCGCGCATTCCTTTTGACCTTGCATACTGGGCAAGCTCGGGCAGGTCTTTTCGCATGATTGGCTCGCCGCCTGAAAAAAGAATGACTGGAGCGCCGAATTGTGCCAGGTCGTCTATGAGGTCTTTTCCCTGCTGCGTTGTAAGTTCGTTTTTATACTCGATGTCCTTTGACTGGGCATAGCAATGGACGCATTTAAGGTTGCAGCGCCTTCCCATGTTCCAGACAACGACCGGTTTTTTATCTTTTGAGAATTGTAATAAGTGCGAGGGAAGCTTGCTTGAGTCCCGCCCGTACCTGAGGGCATCCGAGGGCTCAACGGTCCCGCAGTAAAGTTTTGAGATACCTATCATTTTATTGCTCCAATGTTCGTAATATTACGAATTGATTTTATTTATAGATATGGTCATCCGATCAGATTTATCAATAGTCCTTTCTTTTCATCAATTTTGATCTCTATAACGGATGTATTATCCACAAGCTCTTTTTCGATAAATATATCGATTCCGTCCTGCGTAAAAGCAACATCACCTGCAAGCGGTTTTTTCACAGGAGTTATCTCAAAACGCTTGCAGCATCCGCCGCCACCTGTAAATATACGCATTGCGTATGCATTCTCTTTTAGCAGTTCTTTTTTTATAAGCTGGATGGCTTTCCCGTCTATAAAAAGTTTGCTCATTTTTCCTCTGCGGTTTCTATCTCCATATTTACCACCCGCGCTCCAGCCGGATTGCTCTTGGCTTGCACGCTGTTACGCAGGTGGTGCATCCGATACAGAAACTTTTATCCACAACTTCTGCCACCTTCCTGCCGTTTTTCTCAACTATCCTGTAGATTCTCGGGCCTTTGGGACAAACCCTGATGCATTCTCCGCACCCGGTGCATTTTTCCTCATCAACGAATATCTCAATCATAATTCCAAGCACATATATAAACAATAAAGATAAATAATGGCGCATGGCTGGAAATACCTTTGGCACACTGTTTCGGATAACAACATGGGGCGAGAGCCACGGTCCCGGCGTGGGCGTGGTAATAGACGGATGCCCAGCAGGTATTGCGCTTGATGAAACCGATATCCAGAAGGAGCTAAACCGAAGGAGACCTGGACAGAGCGATATAACAACCCAGAGAAAAGAAGAAGATAAAGCAGAGATTTTGTCAGGCGTATTTTCAGGAAAGACGACAGGCGCGCCGATATCAATAATGGTTAAAAACCTGGACGTGGATTCAAGCAAATACGAAGGGCTCAGGAATACCCCGCGTCCGGGACATGCAGACCTTACTTATGAATTAAAATACGGATTACGTGACTGGCGCGGCGGAGGCAGGTCGTCAGCAAGGGAAACCATCGGGCGCGTAGCCGCAGGCGCGGTCGCAAAGAAGCTCCTCTTACTCAGGGGCATTGAAGTTCTCGGTCATGTTGTCGAGCTTGGGGGAATTCGGGCAAAACCAGTGAGTATAGAAGATATCCGTGAAAATACTGAAAAAAACCCTGTAAGGTGTGCCGACATGGAAGCTGCTGTAGAGATGCAAGCTATGATTCACGCTGCAAGAAGCGAGGGGGACAGTGTTGGCGGGATAGTTGAGATAATAGGCATGGGCGTTCCCGCAGGAGTCGGGGAGTCTGTATTCGATAAGCTCAGTGCCGAGCTTGCCCGCGGATTGATGAGCATTGGCGCTGTAAAAGGTGTCGAGTTCGGGGCAGGGTTTAAATGCGCGCAGATGAAAGGAAGCCAGATGAACGATGCTATCGGGCTCAGGGATGATAAAATCAGGACGCTAACCAATAATGCAGGCGGCATCCTTGGAGGAATCAGTAACGGTGAGCCAATAATATGCAGGATAGCAGTGAAGCCCACGCCTTCCATTTCGAAGGAGCAGCGCACCGTTGATATGAGTAATATGAAAGATACGAGAATAAAAATCACAGGGAGACATGACCCCTCAATACCGCCCCGCATCGTCCCGGTCGCAGAAGCCATGGTGGCGCTCGTGCTTGTTGACCAGATGATGAGAGGGGGATTCATAAACCCGGTTATCGGAGAAAAATAGAAATTATGAAATTCAATCCTGACGAAATTAAAGAAGCAACAAAGGCCGACT
>JAPMTY010000009.1 GCA_026552835.1 Candidatus Methanoperedens sp. | reverse complement strand
GAAAGCCAACAGTGATAATTGCACGTACATGTAAAGGAAAAGGAGTCTCATTTATGGAAAACGTATGCTCTTTCCATGGCAAAGCCCCAACAGATGAAGAAAAGATAAGGGCTCTGGAGGAGTTGAAGTAATGGATAATCTTCTTTCTACAAGAGAGGCATGTGGCTTGACTCTTCGTGACATGGGTACGAAAGAAAAGGATATCGTTGTTCTTGATGCTGACCTTTCTGGTTCTACAAACACAAAAAAATTTGCTGATAAATTCCCCAACAGGTTCTTTAATGTTGGCTGTGCAGAACAAAATATGATAGGAACCGCGGCAGGATTAGCTGTTGGCGGGAAGACTGCCTTTGCAGGCACATTCGCCATGTTCTTGATGCGTGCCTGGGAACAGATAAGGAACACGGTTGCTCATGATAACCTGAATGTAAAATTATTGGGAAGTCATTCCGGTTTAACCGATTCAAAAGATGGCGGTTCTCACCAATGTCTTGAGGATATTGCACTAATGCGCTGTTTGCCGAATATGAGTATATTGAATCCGGTAGATGCTATTGAAGCCGAGAAAATTATAATCAATGAAGTATATCGAAAAGGTCCTTCATATATCCGGATGAATAGATTAAGTACACCGGCTGTCAATACTGATGATTATAATTTTGAATTCGGTAAAATTGTTGAAATTCGTGAAGGAGATGACCTGACAATAATTGCGACAGGTACTATGGTATCAGAGGCAATCAAAGCATCTGAAATGTTAAAAAAAGAGAAAATTTATGCACGAGTATTGAATGTGCATACGATCAAACCGATAGATAAGAATAGTATACTCAAATCAGCAAAAGAGACAGGACACATAATAACGATAGAAGAGCACAATATTTATGGTGGCCTGGGCAGCGCTGTTGCCGGGATCATTGTTGAGAATTATCCTGTACCAATGAAGATAATGGGGGTAAATGACCGGTTTGGAGAGTCTGGTGATTATAATTATTTGATAAATAAATTCGGGTTGAATGATGTTGAAATCGTAAAAAATGCAAAAAAACTTATTGGTGATAGAAATTGAAGATCTTTATTGACACAGCAAATATTGATGAGATCAGGACAGCTAATGATTGGGGAGTTATTGATGGTGTTACTACAAATCCAACACTTGTCGCAAAAGAGGGAAAGGATTTTAAGTCTATCGTAAATCAGATACTGAGTATAGTTGATGGTCCCATAAGCGTCGAAGTAATCAGTACTGATGCGGAGGGCATGGTTAAAGAAGCAGTTGAAATGTCCAAGTGGTCGAAAAATATCGTGATAAAGATACCAATGATCCCGGAGGGATTAAAGGCTGTCAAGATATTAAATGAAAAAGGCATCAAGACAAATGTTACGCTTGTCTTTTCAGTGAATCAGGCACTTCTGGCTGCCAAAGCTGGAGCGACCTATGTAAGTCCATTTATCGGAAGACTGGACGATATCGGGCATGATGGGATGCAAATAATACGAGATCTTGTGCTGATATATAAGTTATATAATTTTAAAACTGAAATTATCGTAGCAAGCGTCAGGCATCCGTTGCACGTCATAGAATCTGCCAAAATAGGGGCACATGTTGCTACCATTCCCTATAGTGTCATTGAAAAGATGTTCAAGCATCCGTTAACGGATATTGGGCTGGAGAAGTTTTTAAAGGATTGGAAAAAGGTTATTGAATGAGAGGGCAGTGGCAGGTATGGAGCGCTAACACAAGAACCATATGAAAATATGAAACTGATCATTCCTGCAATTATTGCAAAAACGCAAAACGAATTAGATGAACTTTTAAGCAAAGTTGAAGATTATTCAGAATTAGTCCAACTTGACATTATGGATGAAAAATTTGTCCCAAGTAGTTCCCTTGATTTTGATTTTGATGTATCAGGCAGAAATATCAGTTTCGAAGCCCATTTAATGATCAGTGATCCTATGGTGTGGATTAAAAAAAACTGGTGGAAAGTTGATACTATCATCGTTCATTTTGAAACATGTGATAAACCGGAAGATATTATAAGTTTTGTCAAAAACAAAGGTAAAAAAATAGGGTTTGCAATTAATCCCCAGACTGTGATTGATAATGTGAAAGCGTATCTGGATGATATTGATCAATTGTTGATCATGACCGTTAATCCAGGATTCTATGGAAGTAAATTCCTGCCAGATACAATTGACAAAATAAGAGAGGCAAGAAAGATAAAACCTAACCTTGATATCGAGGTTGATGGCGGCGTTGCGCCTGATACGATCAAATTAATTAATGATGCAGGAGCAAATATGTTCGTTTCAGGATCATTTATATTAAAATCGAATAGCGTTAAAGAATCTATTGATACATTAAAAAACCTGATACAGTGAAAACTAATCTTTGAACTAAAAAGGAATTCAAGATAGGGGTATGTGTTTATACTTTCCTATACGTCAAGAACATGGCACGGGGCGATAGATACTGAAGGCAAAGCAGAACATGCATGGGGAGACATACCAGCCATGAAGAAGCTGTCAGAGAGGTTGCTCGTGGCTGTAGCGGGCGGAATCCGTGTTGAGACTGTCAAGGAAGCGCTCAAATCGGGCGCGGATATAATCGTGGTTGGACGCGCATTCACCAAAGCTAAAGATGTGCGTTCCATGACTGAATCGTTCCTTGAAGAACTCAAACAGCCCGAGATTGACCAGTACAGGATAATGACTGATTTCTAATCAGGAGATCAGTTTTTATTCATGATTTGGAAGCAATTTGGGTATAATCTTGGAAAAATACTATTATATGACAAAAGAAACATGTGTTCTGTAGAGGATAAATAACAATAATCAAGATTCACTTCCTATCCTATCCAAACCTATCCATGAATTCTTGTAATCCTCTACCTTTTTTTAATATATAGTTTTGATAACAGCATACGATTTTTCCCTATTCTGTTATTAAGATGTTTATTACTTGCATGATATGATATTATATTCATCAGTTTGATGAATGTTACTCTTAATTATAAATATATATTGCTAAATGTATTATGGGTGTTCAGTTAGCGATGTGGGAAAAGATGGACTGGTGGCGGTTTGGAAATAAGATAATTTGGGGGGGAAAAGAATATTAGAAACAACTGAAGAAAGAGTAAAACTATTAAAGGCAGGTTTTATCGACAAAACAATAGAGAAACTATATATTGAAAGTAACAATTTCAAAATAGTTCGCACTCCTACCATTATAGAGTTGGTTGAACTCGGATTTCCCAAAGAATAATGAGACAGATTTAATTTTTAGATTGAACACATTTTAAATTATATGTAACACAATATGAATTTATAACACTACACTTAGAAAATTATATATACAGATACAAACCTAACCGCGCTTTTAATAGCAATAAATTCTGAAAAAGCATGTGGTGTGTTTTAAAAAATGCATTAATCAGGATTACGGTAGTGTGTGGAAATGAGAATAAATTACAATAACATGGGACATCTTCGCAGAATAGCGGTTGGAACAACGACCCTTGCGCTCTTATTGCTGGTTGGCGGTGCTGGTGCGGCGACAATTACGGTAAATGATAGTGACGATACTATTCAGGATGCGATTGATGCGGCAAATGACGGGGATACGATATTAGTTTACAGCGGCACGTATGCAGAAAATGTTAATGTTAGCAAACATCTAATTCTGCGTGGTGTGGACAATGGCGGCGGTATGCCCGTGGTGAACGGAGGAGGAGACGATGGGATTACACTTTTTGCAGACGGGATTACGTTGGAGGGATTCGTAATAACCAATGCAGATAATGGTATCTATATCCAATCTTCTAATAACACCATAATCAACAACACCGCTGATAATACTACAAGCCCGAACAACATTGGAATCTATCTCGAAAATTCCAATAATAATACCTTAATTAATAACACATTAAACTCGAATACCAACGATGGAATCTACCTCTACTATTCCAGCAACAACACTCTGATAAAAAACACCGCAAGCTCGAACCATGAAGGAATCTACCTCGATTCTTCCTGTAGTAGCAACACTTTAACTGGCAACAACGCAAGCTCAAATGATTATGGAATAGACCTAGAAACTTCCAGTAACAACAAATTAGCCAACAACAATGCAAGTTCGAACTACTACGTGGGAATCTATCTCTATTCTTCCAGCAACAACAATACCCTGACAAACAACAATGCCAACTCAAACCGCTATGGGATATATGAATCTTCCAGCAACCACAACACTCTGATAAGCAATACTGCCAATTCAAATAACGATACTGGAATCTACATCCACGATTCCAACAATAACAACAACTTAACAGGCAACACTGCCAACTCGAACCACGAGGGAATCTACCTCGACTCTTCCAACTACAACATCTTAACCAACAACAATGCAAGCAGTAACACCAACGATGCTGGAATCAGGCTCGATTACTCCGGCTACAATAACTTAACCGGCAACACCGCAAATTCGAACCACGAGGGAATCTATCTCGAATCTTCCAACAGCAACACCTTAACCAACAACACAGCAGAAAATAATGACGATAATGGAATCTACCTTTTTTCTTCCGATAGCAATACCCTGGCCAAAAATACTGTAAATAACAACAACAATGGAATCAACCTTACATCTTCAAGCTTCAACAACATAGGAGCATCCGTCACAGTTCCTGAAACTCCGTTCCGGTGGGTTAATGTAAATACCTCAACAGCCGGTATATCAAGCTCCGGGGAGAACATAACCGATTACGGCAGCTATACCATACAGGCCGACGATGGCAACTTTACTTACAAATTGCCTTTCACCTTCCAATTCAGGGGCAGGAGCATAAAAAACATTTCAGTAAATACTAACGGCTTGATAGAGCTTCTGGAGAACGGAGAGGCCTGTTCTCTGTGTGATGATTATGGAAAGCACGCGAATAATGACCATATCGGTGTTACGGATGCGATATTTGCAAGCAATGATGATTTAACAACTGTTCCATCTACTACAAGTGGAAATAATTACCTCGGCGTGTTCAACTTCGGTAATAAAATAGTAATCGAGTGGAATGGCTCAACGCTGGTTGATAATAATGCAGATTCGAATCCTCTCTGGTTCCAGGTAGTGCTGTATCCAAATGGAACGGTGGAATGGAATTTTAACAGGATGGAGTTTTCCGATTACGGTTACGATATGTGGAGCGGCGCGTATGCGAAGGAAGAAAACCTGGAATACGCGGCAGGTCGCGCGATCGGAAGCCATAAATCCTTCCGCGCAGACCTATCGGCAACAGCAATTTCTACAAGGTACAATATAATGTCAAATAATACTAATACCGGAATCTACCTCGACTCTTCCAACACCAACGTCATTTCATATTCCAACATAACAAGTACAGGCGGCAATGGAATCTCCCTCACATCTTCTAATACCAATAAAATCTTCAACAACTACTTCAACAATACCAACAACGCTTTTGATACTGGAACCAACACATGGAACACCACAAAAACTCTCGGAACCAACATCGTGGGCAAACCCTATCTTGGAGGAAACTTCTGGTCTGATTACGCTGGAAATGATACAGACGGGGATGGTCTGGGCAATACCCCGGCTCCGTACGATTCCTCTGGCGGCATATCAGGCGGAGATTATCTACCGTTGCTTACCACAAGGGAAACCTCTCTCTCCGATTATATCAATACGACGAATGCCACGGTTACAACAACCATAATAATGACACTGCCTGATGAAAACATAACAATTGACCTCCCTATGGGGACGGTAGCACGAAATGCATCGGGAGGAGCCCTGACTTCTATAACATTGAATCCGCTTGATAGTGTAACCTCTTCTGCCCGGAGCGCGGCTACCTCTGCAAGCCTGTCGTTCCTCGGCAAAAACCTGTCCCTTGAACCTGAAGGAGCCACTTTCTCACCGCCCATACAGATACGGTTCAATTATACGGAAGCAGACCTCGCGGGAATTTCAGAAAGCGACCTCGTTGTTAGGTGGTATAATAAATCCACTGGAGCATGGGAATCTTTACCATTCAAGCTTTATCCAACAGAGAAATACATAATCGCCAATGCAAGCCACTTCAGCACCTTTGCGCTGCTCGGAGCAGCAACAAGCGGCGGCGGGGGTAATCGCGGTAGCAGCGGCGGTGGAGGAGGAGGCGGTGGCGGCGGTCCCTCGGGTGAAAACTACTCAAATATACTGGTAAAAGAGAATTACGACCTGTATATCGCCAAAGATACAGTTACATCATACTCATTCACCAACGACAGCAGCCCGATAAAGTTTGTAAACATAACAGGAAATACAAGTGCAGGCATAATCAATGTTGCAGTAGAAACACTGAAAAATACATCTACGCTTGTTAAAACTCCTGCGCCGGGATTAATCCATAAGAATGTTAATATCTGGGTTGGAACAACAGGGTTTGCAGTCTCACGCAACATAAAAGAAGCAACTATCGTATTCAGGGTTGAGAACTCGTGGCTTGGAAGTAACAGCCTTACAGGAAGCGATGTAAAGATGCTACACTGGGACGGCAGCAAGTGGACGCAGCTTGAAACCATACAAACGACAAAAGACGGTATATATACCTATTTCGAGGCAAAGACAATCGCCTTCTCGCCTTTTGCAATAAGCGGAATAAAAGGCGTTTTAGTGCCCACGGCAACGCCTATGGTAACAGAAACCCAGTCTATGCCGACTGGCGCTCCATCGCCGACAAAGAAGGTACCGGCATTTGAATTTGTCTTGACTGTTGCCATACTCTCAATGGCTTGCCTGTCGGGCAGAAATAGAAGATGAGATATCATCTCCCTTTTTTTCTTCGTTCGCTAATTTTTTAATTGTATGATATTTTCATCCTGCTATCAATGACCGATACGCTCTGCTGCAATTCCTGTCTTTTTAATTCAATATCGCGCTTCAGGGATTCAACACGGTTTCTGGATAATTCAAGCTCCTTTTCCATAGCAGTAATCTTATCCTTTAAATCTACAATTCTCTTCTCCAGTCCTGTTTCTTCATCAGCCGCTTTCAGTCCCGATATCTTTTCTTTTTGCTTTTCAATATCCTGTGTAAGAGCCTGATATTCTCTTTTTGACGAATCCAATGATACAAGTACAAGTTTTATTTGCTCAAGGATTTTATCGGTTTTGTCGGTTGTAAGGTTCAGGACTCCGCTTTCAACGATTTTCCGGAATTCGATAAAGAATTCAGGATTCACATTAATCTGGCCGGACAGGCACGAATTCAGCCCTTCCTTGATTTCGGGAGCCAATGTATATCTCCCGCTATCGCTTAATTGTTTTAGCCTTCCAAGAGCTTTATTCAAAGGCAAAATAAGGCCACTGATATCAGCCTCCTTTTTACTGGCTTCAGTCTCAAGCGAAATAAGTTCTTCCCTGCTTTTAATATACTCTTTCCAAGATTCGCTTTCTTTTAACAGGGCAAGGGCTTTCTCCTTCTCTGTGAATTCTTTTTTCAAAATGGCGATTTTTCCCTCGTTCTCTTGTATCGTTTTTTCATTGAACCCGATATCCAGGGTTACATTCTTGATATTTTGTATTGTGGTTCTGGCGATATTCAGGGCATCCAGCACGTTTCTTTTGTTATCTATTGGTTCTATAAGCTGGTTAAGGAGCCTTCCGAGCGCATTTACTTTTGCGATTAATTCTTTTGAATCCTCAAAATAAACCAGTTTGGTGTACTGGTAGCTTTTCATCATATTTTCAAGGCAGACTGTCAGGGTCTGGATAGCATTTTCGTGAAATTCCATTATGGTAGCAGTATCGGTAGCCTGTGGGATATTAATATTATCAAGAAGCATCCTCACCTGCTTATTCATATTGTCCCTGTTGCTTGCGGCGACCTTCACCATTTTAAGATGAAACCTCCCCTCTGGCGTCGCCTCTTCAAGTACGGTCGTGCTTTCCTTTATCGCAGACAGCGCTTTTGCTATCTCTGAATAAAGGGAAGAGGCGTCTTTGCCCATCTCCTCCGATATCTTTTTCGACCTTGATTCAAGCCATTCCGGCAGTTCATCGAACGGTATCCCGGATGGCGTGGTTTGCTTTTTCCCGAATAACCTGTCAATTAATTTCAAATCTAATCCTTCTTCATACGCTGCTTATTCTTCACAGGCGGTTTCATCTGACATTTTCCCGCTGAAATAGCTGTCGTATGCTCCCATATCAAAATGCCCGTG
>JAPMTY010000039.1 GCA_026552835.1 Candidatus Methanoperedens sp. | reverse complement strand
GAATGCGGGTATCGAGATAGGGAAATGGGGCATCAGGACAAACGCAAGGATGGAGACCAATATTAAGGGCATTTATGCTGTCGGGGACTGTATCGAGACGGTGAGCCTGATAAACCACAGGCCGACAGTGATGCAGCTTTCCTCGGCTGCTTTCAGGCAGGGGATGGTGGCGGGCAGGAATGCGGCAGGCGGATATGATATTTATGAAGGGGCGCTTGGCACATTTGTTTCTCTTATCGGAAGCCTTGAGGTCGGAGCGACTGGTTTTAATGAGTTCTTTGCTGAATCCTCTGGATTTAAAGTAATATCAGGCAAGGCGCACGGGAAGACCAAGCCTGAGTATTATCCGGGCTCTAAGGATATCACGGTCAAAATAATAGCTGACGCGAAAACAGGCAGGGTGCTGGGAGGACAGGTCGTGGGAGAGGAGGGGGCAGGAGCGCGAATAAATGTGCTCTCGCTTGCGATAAAAGCAGGTATGGATGTTTATGCTCTCAGCTCAACCGAAATGGCTTACTGCCCGATGGTTGCCGAGAGTTATGACGTGCTGAATAAAGCGGCGGATTTTGTTGTGAGGAAGCTTGAGAAGGGGAAGTGAATCAAAGAGTTTATACTTTCACCCTCTCCCCGCACTCGTTCCTCCTGTAAGTCCCGAACTCTGTCATCTTCAAAACATCACCTGAGAACACAGGCCCGTCCTTGCACACCCGCAGTCCGTCCACGCAGCAGGCGCCGCATATCCCGATACCACATTTGATATAGCGGTGAAGGCTGAACTGCGCCTTTGACGGAGCGACCATATCGAGAACCTTTTTCATCATAATCTCAGGCCCGCAGCAATATATTTGACTGAATTTTTTCTCATCATCGAGCAGTTGAGTTACATAACCGTGCAATCCTTCTGAGCCGTCATCCGTGGCAACACGCACGTCCCCGACAGCCTCAAACCGCTCCCTGAAGAGCAACTCATCTTTTGTTTTGGCGCCCAATAGCGTTGTGACCTTAATACCTGACGCGCTTGCTCTTTCAGCCAGCGGCGCAAGGGGAGCGGCGCCTACGCCTCCTGCGACCAGTAAAATGTGCCCTTTCTTGATATCGAATCCGTTGCCAAAAGGCCCGCGGATGCCCACGGAATCGCACTCCTCAAGTTCAAATAACGCGGATGTCGCGGGTCCGACCTTCTGGACTGTTATCGCGTTCTCACAGGAAAGCGCCATAGGAATTTCATCCACGCCCCGAATCCAGACCATCACGAACTGCCCCGGGATTAGTTCAAAAGAGGTATCAAAATAAAAAGTCCTGATCGTAGGAGTCTCATCCACCACCTTTGTGATTATTGCATTGACCGGTTTCATACTCTGTGCGCCATCCCGTGTATATCCTCAAGAGTCCATTCCTTTTCTTCAAGGAATGATTCCATGCATGAAGAAATATCATTGAAAATGTTAATATTATTACCAACCGCAGAACCAATCTCTACTGCCTGCGCGCCTGCCATCATGAATTCAATAACGTCCGATGCCTCTGAAATCCCGCCAACCCCAATAACAGGTATATGGAGGGCTTCATAGAGGTCATAAATGCATTTTATTGCCACCGGCTTAATTGCGTGACCTGAAAGCCCGCCGAATTTATTGCCCAGAATGGGATACCCGCTTTCGATATCAATAGCCATTCCCCTGACAGTATTTATCGCGACTACTGCATCCGCCCCGCCTCGCTGCGCTGCCAGTCCTATGTCTTTTATATTCGTAACATTTGGAGTAACCTTCACCCAGACGGGCACGTTTGCGGCACGTTTAACTGCTCTTGTGATATCTTCCACAAGCTCGGGGTCAGTACCTATTTCAGCGCCATAACCGTGTGCGTGCGGGCAGCTCACGTTAAGCTCGAATGCATCGGCGCAAAGCGCCCCGGCGATATCTGAAAAATCAAGAGAGCAGCCGCCGAAGATGCTTGCGATTACAGGAACTCCGGCTTCTTTTGCAATATCTATCTCGCCCTGGAAATTCTTATACGATGGGTTAGGAAGACCCATCGCATTCAGGTAACCGCAGTCCACTTCCACCATGCTCGGGTTACTGTGACCTCCTTTTGGCTCCAAGCCGATGGATTTTGTGACCACAGCACCTGCTCCGCTTTCGGCTATTCTTTTTAGAGAGCCGCCTGTGGTGCCCATGATGCCTGCGGCGAGCATGAGGGGGTTTTTGAGTTTGAGTCCTGTTAAAGTGAGTGAGAGCATTATGGCTTTACCATGTTTGGTAAATACTTAGTTCTTTTTATAGTTGCCCCGGAAAATAACGGATGAGCAAATTTATTTTCGACTATAAGAATTATACTGGATTATTGCGACGACCATAATTATAAAAGATATAAGATTGGCGCAAACTATGATTACATCCCCGATGTGATAACCATACAGTGCCCACAGGATTGTGCCGGCGCTGTATTGAAATAATGTAAGAGGGCTGATATCCCTGGCCGATTTTGTCGAGTGCATTTTTATAATCTGGGGCACAAAACCGAAAGTCGTAAGAAGCGCCCCCCCGATTCCTACCAAATACCAGTCCATATTTTTGAAATCTCCATTACTTAATCAGCATACTCATCAACTTATGGCCTTCCACAAGCCCGAAAATACCTTCCTTTGCCGCAGCCTCATCGAACCTCTCAACATAATCCGCGCTCTCGGTCGAAGAATAGATTGCGAAGGGAACAGGCTCTCTTGTATGCGTTTTCAGAGATATCGGGGTGGGATGGTCTGGCAGCACCATAATCCTGAAATCCCCGAACCCGCCAAGTTCGTTCAGCATGCCTCCCACCACCTTCTCATCAAAATCCGATATCGCCTTTATCTTGGCTTCGATATTTCCCATATGCCCGGCTTCATCAGGCGCCTCGACATGCACAAGCACAAAATCATGGTTGTTCAATGATTCAAGCGCATATGCAGCCTTTCCTCCGAAGTTGGTGTCCAGATATCCCGTAGCTCCAGGGACATCTATGACATCAAGACCCGCATACTTCCCGATGCCTTTTAGCAAATCCACTGCCGAAATTATTGAACCCGAAACGCCATGCATGTCTTTAAAAAGAGGCATGGACGGCGCTTTGCCCTGGCCCCACGGCCAGATAAGATTCGCTATGTTCTTTCCGTCTTTTCTTCTTTTCATGTTAATTTCATGTTTATCCAGAATTGGCTTTGAGGCTTTGATGAGATTAATCAGGAGTTTCGAGCCGTCCCCTCGCGGCAGGACATCATTAACAGGTTGCCCCACTACGTCATGGGGAGGACTGCACTCTGCTTTTTCACCATGTTTCATTACAAGCAAATGCCTGTAACTCACTCCTGCATGGAATTTGCAATCATTGCCCAATTCGTTATCAACTGCTTCGATTAAGACACCGGCCTCTTCGCTTGAAATATGTCCTGCGCTGTAATCTGAAATCTTACCGTCCTTCTCGGTTATCAGGTTGCATCGGAAAGCGATATCATCTTTATCAAGAGCAACCCCGATGCTTGCAGCCTCAAGAGGGCCGCGCCCTGAATAATATTTTACAGGGTCATAGCCCATTATAGAAAGATTTGCCACATCGCTGCCTGCAGGCATATTCTCAGGCACGGTTTTTGCAACACCGCATTTTCCGTGCTTTGCGATAAAATCCATATTGGGAGTATCCGCAGCCTCCAGAGGCGTGAGACCGCCAAGTTCAGGGAGTGGATAGTCTGCCATTCCATCTCCTACGAGGACGATATATTTCATACCGCCCACTAAAGAGAAGCTAATACAAGAAAATTTCGGTTAAAATCCGCCAGTGTTGCGATATGAAAAGATTCGCTGAAATTCTAAAAAATTGAAATATTAACTTTTCACTACGAAAGCCAGTATGAGCACAACAATAACCACAAATTGCGGCACTATGTACCACTTTACCATTTTCTGGAGCCCTGTTACGCGGCTGTTCAGTTCATTCAAATCTTCTGTGAGCTTCCTTACCGAGTCATCTGCTTCCGGTAAAGGGACGGTTATCACAGGTTGAGTTACGGCTTGAACTTGCGGCTGCACGGTTTTCACAGTTTGTGTCGCTTTTATGTTGTTGAACGTATAGGTTTTCTTTGGTTTTACAATTACCGGCCTGACCTTTTCTATAGGCTTGAAATTGGGATCTCTACCTTTGCCTAAGGTCTGGAATATTTGATCCTCAGTTACATCTAATATTGACATAATGTACCCTCGTTATTTCTAATATTGTTATAACTCTTATATAATTCTTATTGTGTAAAACGTGGCACAATGTCCCTTGATTGCTAATTATTGATGATGATTATTTTCCCCAGAAAGGATTTCCCCTGCGCTTTATCTCCATATATGCCATGAGCGTTTCCTTATCCTCGATTTTCATAGCCTCAAAAAGCTCCTGCTCTGCTATTT
>JAPMTY010000043.1 GCA_026552835.1 Candidatus Methanoperedens sp. | reverse complement strand
TCCTATCTTTTTTTATCTATAACCTATATAAGACTTCTGTTCCTGCTTTGTCCCGCCTTTGAATTGTTCCTGCAGCTTTTCGTAATATTCCATCATATCTTCGGCTAGAGCAGGTCTTACTTTCTTCTGCGCATCAAGGAAATGTTTCATTTCAACCTTCTCAGCATCGAAATTCTCCCTGAGTGCCAGCATCACCCCTTCCCTGCACAGTGATTCTATATCAGACCCTACATAATTTTCAGTAAGGTCAGCCAGTTCTTCTATATTCACGTCGTCCGAGACAGGGATATTTTTCATATGTATCCTGAATATCCCTATCCTTCCTTCCCTGGATGGCGGTCCTACGAAAACCAGCCTGTCAAACCTGCCTGAACGGATAAGAGCAGGATCGATTATCTCGGGCCTGTTTGTTGCCGCAATCACCACAACGCTCTTTAAGACTTCAATCCCGTCAAGTTCCGTGAGCAGCTGGTTGATTACGCGTTCCGATGTCTTTGAACCGAATTCAGTGCCCCTGATAGGGGCTATCGCGTCAAGTTCATCAAGGAATATTATAGACGGCGCCACCTGGCGCGCCTTCTTGAACACTTCGCGTATCGCTTTTTCAGATTCCCCAACCCATTTGGACAATAACTGCGGGCCACGGACGCTTATGAAATTAGCAGAACTCTCGGTCGCGACTGCTTTTGCAAGGAGTGTTTTTCCTGTCCCCGGAGGACCGTAAAGAAGTATTCCCCTCGGGGGACGGATGCTCATTTTTTCAAATTTCGATGGATGATTAAGAGGCCATTCGACAGCTTCTTTTATTTCCTGTTTTGCCTCATCAAGCCCGCCCACGTCATCCCAGGCAACCTTCGGGATCTCTATCATCACTTCCCTCATTGCCGAGGGTTCAACCTCCTTGAGCGCATCTTCAAAATCGTCCGCCGTGACGCGCATGCTTTCAAGCAGCTCATTCGGTACGGCTTCATCCTGTTTGATTTTAGGAAGATATCTGCGAAGCGCTTTCATTGCCGCTTCTTTTGCGAGGGCTGATATGTCCGCTCCTACAAAGCCATGTGTCCTGTCTGAGATATATTCAATTCTCACATCATCTGAAAGCGGCATGCCACGCGTATGTATCTGGAATATCTCTATTCTCTCATGCCTGTCAGGCACTCCTATCTCTATCTCGCGGTCAAACCTGCCAGGGCGGCGAAGCGCCGGGTCAATGGCATCAATGCGGTTCGTGGCGCCTATTACCACTACCTGCCCCCTCTCTTCAAGCCCGTCCATCATCGTAAGAAGCTGCGCCACAACGCGTCTTTCCACTTCTCCTGTCACTTCCTCCCTTTTTGGGGCAATGGAGTCCAGTTCATCTATGAATATAATTGACGGTGCCTCTTTATTTGCCTGCTCGAATATTTCGCGAAGCCTCTGTTCGCTTTCACCGTAATACTTGCTCATTATCTCAGGACCCGCGATTGAGAAGAAATTCGCCCCGGATTCGTTTGCGACCGCCCTTGCGATAAGGGTTTTACCAGTCCCCGGGGGACCGTACATCAAAACACCTTTTGGCGGCTCTATTCCCAATCGTTCAAATACTTCAGGGTGCTTCATAGGCAGTTCTATCATTTCACGCAAACGCTGGATTTCATCGGTCAGGCCGCCAATGTCCTCATATGTAATTCCTGTTCCCGTGACCTCCAGCACCACAGGTTTTTCCCTGAGTTTTATTTCAGTATTATCTGTGATCAATATAACACCGTCAGGCTCCGCTTCTATTACGATAAGAGGTATCGCCTGCCCGGTTACCACCTTTCCCAGAAAAGGATGCGCCATTGTACTCATTACAGGTATTATATCCCCTTTAGTGACGGGGCGCTTGATTATCTGGCGTTTGACCATTTCGTCGGCTTCACCTTTGAACTGGATGGAAGTGCCTTCCGAGGGTGCAAGAACTACCATCTCAGCCGGTTTGACCTCGGCTTTCTTTATTTTAATAGAGTCACCGATGCCGACTCCCGCATTTTGCCTGATAAACCCGTCAATCCTGATAATATTCTGTTCCCAATCATTCCGGTCTGCGCGCCAGACTTTTGCAGATGTTGTTTTTTTCCCTTCGATTTCTATGATATCTCCTGGCACAAGCTGTAATACCATTAATGTATGTGGGTCAAGACGCGCTATTCCTCTTCCTGCATCGTTCGGGTATGCCTTTGCAACTGTGAGCTGGTTGTTATGCTTTTCGTCCATTTTAATATCCCCTCAGATATTTTGTTTCCTTCAAGTCCATTTAAATATATTGCTGGCTACTTAATAGTATCACATAGATAAAACTGTTTGCAGGATGACAAAGAATCGGCAGACAGCTTAGAATTGTAACACCAGCCTGCCGATATGCAACCAGAAAATGGTATATATTATAAACGGTGCAAAAATTACAATGGCATTATAACTACCAGAATTTCCACCAGGGTTTTTCCCCGCCCATGCCCACCGGCCCGCTCTTTAAGTATTTTTCAGGCTCGGACTCAAACGCTTTCTTGCATCCGGGGGCGCAGAAATAATAAGTCCTGCCCTTATATTCGGTCTTATACTGTGCGGTTTTTTCATCAACCTGCATTCCACAAATCGGGTCTATCTGCATTTTATCTTCTCCTTTTTACTTGAATTCCGTGGTTTCAAAATGAACATATCAATTTATGTACTTTACGGTTAATGTAAAATTATACCCTCAACCTGTGCAGCAGTTCCGTTATCTAAATGCGCAAACTAATTAAATAAGGAGATACAAAAAAGAAAATGGATAGAGAAGTGAACGATGTTTATAAATGAATTGTCTATAAATGAACTGATGCTGGTAGTATTCCTTATCAACCTGCCATTTGGTTATTTGAGGAGCAATGCAGCCAGGTTCTCAAAGAAATGGATGATGGCAGTCCATATCCCTGTGCCGTTTGTGTTCTTATTAAGGATTTTTTCAGGCTTGGGCCTGGCTGCTATACCATTTCTTGTGCTATCAGACATTGCCGGGCAAATAGCAGGCGGAAAGCTCAGGAAGCGAACGTGAAAAGGGTTTATTAGAGATTTTTGAATCCAATGCAATTTAAGCTCATATTTAAATAAAACCCCAGCCTAAAAGCAGAATAACAATATCTGCATTTATCCGTTTAATTTGCGGTTTAATCCTGATTGTGAAACTTTATGAGCAAAATCTTCGAAATAACCCATCGCGACTGTGCAGCCAGGATTGGCAAACTGGTTCTGGAAAATGAGCTTTCAACCCCCGCCGTTATAAATATTCATGAAAAAGATAGCCCCATAATTGATTCCGGCTCTCTCTGGAAAAGGACTTCGCCTCTTGAACCCAATGACGAAAAAATATTCATCCTCCCTCATAAATCACTGCCCCTCTATACAAGAGAGGAAATCATAAAAGAGCTTCAGGAGGAAGAAAAACCCGCATCAAATTTTGCTCACACAGGCGCTGTCATCCATCCATTTTCGCGTGAATACCCGGAATCAGAGCTATACGTCCTCGGTGCCGCAAAACAGCTTGAAAACAGGGCGCGTGAACTTGTGGAATCCATAATCAGGCTCAAGGAGAACACCCGCGCCGACTCGCTTCTCTATGCGCCGGCGCTTGCCACACCCGAAAACCTTGCCATGCTTGTGTACATGGGTGTCGATATCGTTGATGAAACTTTGCCAATTATCAAAGCGTACCAGGATATTTATCTGACAAACTCGGGCGAACATCACCTTGACAGGCTGCATGAATTTCCCTGCGCCTGTTCAGTATGTCTTGCGAATAACCCTGCGGAACTTCTTAAAATGCCCAAAAAAGAGCGCGCTGAATTGCTGTCTTCACATAACTCATTAAAACTCAGCGAGGAACTGCGCGCCGTCCGCGAGCACATAAGGTCAGGGCATCTTCGCGAATACGTGGAGCGCCAGTGCAGGGCGCGCCCATGGCTCACCGCAGCGCTTCGAATTATAGACGCACAATACGAGTTCCTTGAAAAAAGAACGCCGATATTCAGGGCGAATACGCTCTATGCCAATACATCAGAATCGCTAAACCGGGTGGAAATCAGGAGGTTTGCGCAGAGGGTCGTGGAACGCTACTCAGCGCCTGAGCTTGATACGCTTGTGCTTCTCCCATGCTCAGCAAAAAAACCTTACTCGGTATCCCTTTCACACCAGAAATTCATCAATGCCCTTGGAAAGTACAGGAAATTTGTCCATGAAGTGATAATCACGTCTCCCATGGGTGTAGTCCCGCGCGAGCTTGAACTGATGTATCCTGCTGCGCATTACGATACTCCCGTAACAGGTCACTGGGACCTTGAGGAAAGAGCATGGGTAGGGGGCTGCCTGCGCTCGTATCTTGAGAAGAACAAATACAAAAACATTATCGCGCATGTGCACGGCGCATACAGGGAAATATGCGAATCAGTGGAAAACGAGCTTGATCTTGGGTTTATCTATACAGCAGATGAAGGTGTTACTTCAAACACATCCCTTGACAAACTGAGAGATACAGTTTCAGGGCTTGAACATACAAAAAAGCGCACAAGTGATCCGGCAAACCTTGACATTATGCGCGGAACTGTGGATTACCAGTTCGGGCGCGGCGCCGGGGATATGCTTGTCACGGATGGCGCCAGTGTAAGAGCGCCATATCCAAAGTTCCAGTTATTCGAAGGAAAACAACAGCTTGCAACTTTAATCCCGCAGTACGGGACAGCTGCCCTGACCGTAGAAGGTGGAATGCGGCTTCGCGGCTATCCTTTCTATAAGGTGAAAATAGGCGATTTCACTCCGCACAGCAGTATCCTTGCGCCGGGTGTACTTGAAGCTGACCCGCAAATCCGCCCCAATGATGAGGTGATTGTTGAAGGTGAAACGTTTTTAGGCGTTGGGCGCGCGCTGATGAGCGGCTGGGAGATGAAGGGGTGCGGGAAGGGTGTTGCGGTTGAGCTTCGGCATTCAAAGAAGATTGACACTGAACATTAGTATTTTGCCGTGATAAGCCGTCGGCTAACAATCAGTAAATAAAAAAAAAGAATGCGGGCGCGCAATATCAGCGCCCGTTTTATGTTAATTAAAATCTCTTCGGTCTATGGTTCTGGTAGCATTCCCTGCAGTACACCGGTCTGTCACCGGATGGCTTGAAGGGTACTTCAGTTTCCTGTTTACAGTCAGCGCATGTTGCTTTAAACATTTCTCTCGGACCCATGTGCTGATCTCTCGGACCACTTGGTCTGAAACCGCCGCCGCGGTCATTTCTTTCAAAATTCATATATATATCTCCGTTGATTTATTTCTTTTAGTTTTTTGGCGCAAGTGCTGCAATTGCAAATTTTCGCATTACTCGCTCAATCTTAATCGTTACCTGGTCTCCGACCTTCGTGCCAGGCACGAAAATCACTAAACCTTGAATATGTGCTATTCCATCCCCTTCTCTT
>JAPMTY010000040.1 GCA_026552835.1 Candidatus Methanoperedens sp. | reverse complement strand
GCCGACAAGCTGACCCTGGTGGTCAATAATTGTCATCATTGCAGTAAAATGCCCAACGTCGGGAAAACATTATGCTCGATGGACGAGGGGATTATTGAAGGTGTTTTTTCAAGCAAACTGGACCGCCACTGCCATGTCAAAGAAACTGAATGCTGGGGAACAGGGTATAATCATTGCAAATTCGTGGTTGAAAAAATATAATAGTGAATTTTAGAACTTTTCATTTTGTGGACTTTAAAAACGTTTGGTTTTGAGGTTGGTATAAAATCTTTTGGTGTTATTTAATCAAAAGCAAAATAGCCACCGAGACACGGAGGTCACAGAGTTATTATTTCTCTGTGTTCTCTGCGCCTCTGAGGCTAATTTTTTTCGTGAAAAACCAAACTATTTTACAGTCCCGTTTTGAGCAAATTCTTTGCGTCCTTTGCGCCTCTGCGGTGGCACCGCAAAGACGCCAGGAGCGCAAAGCTAGTTCAGACGAAATTTAAGATAGAAAGATTTTACACACACCATTTTGTATGTTTGTTATCTATGTCCTTTTCCCGGAGACCGCGGCGGCAGGTAAGGGACAGGAATGAATTCCACTGAAGGACGGCGCTGCCCTGCCTGCGGATAGAGTTCCATCAGGTCGTAAATCTCTTTTGGCACCTGGTCATTTACAGGCAAACCCAGAGCCTTTGCCTGTTCAAAATCAATAGGATAATCGTGCGTCCAGCGCCCCTCGCTCAGGGTCTTGGCAAGCTCTGCGGCTTTTTCTTCCCCGTGCTGTTCAATCAGGAGTTTATAAACAGTATTATAAACCTGGTCAATGGCTTTCCTTGCCACGTCGCCAAGAATTAGAATATGGTCATCACGGTTCGGATTAGGCTGTTCCAGCGCCTTCAGGATAGAGGCCGCTGGATAGTAGCTCTGCTGTCCGCCAAGCTGCGGGTCAACCGGGCCGAGCACGGCATTGTTATCGAGGCCTATCTCCTTTGCGGACAGCGCTACAAGGGTACCGCCAGACATGGCATAATGGGGAATGAATACCGTAACTTTTCCTGTGTGGCGTTTCAGGGCGCAGGCTATCTGTTCCGAGGCAAGGACGAGTCCTCCGGGCGTATGCAGTACAAGGTCTATTGGCATCTCAGGCGGTGTCAGGCGGATAGCCCTGAGCACCGCTTCGGAATCCTCGATGTCGATATAGCGCGCAATCGGAATGCCAAGGAAACTCATGGTTTCCTGGCGGTGTATCATCGTGATAACCCGCGACTGGCGCTTCTTTTCCATGCTCCGTATGGTCGCCATCCGCTGCCCTGTCAGGATGCGCTTTTGCATGAGCGGGATAAAGAATGAGAGAAGAATCAGTATCCACACTACATTCACTAAATCGCTGATATTGATATTCCCTATTAACATTTCCTGACCTCCCTTGATTAATATTGAATCGCAAACGTATTATAACTTTTTACAGGAGGAACGTTGATTAAAAGTTGAAAACGGAATCAAAAATAAAACGGATACACCATATTGACAAACTTAAGCTGTTATTTCTGCAAACTCATTAACAGGACATGCCTTCAAGCCCGCTGTACTTATTGATTATAGGGCAATCGTAATTGTTCTCAGCTTCACAATAGCCTGTAATCTCAGCCTGTGTGGGCTTATGGTATTTCGGGTCAAGCATGCATCGTGCGTTTTTGAAATGCTGGCAAACCATAGGTTACCTCTAATGCCATACTGTCGGACGTATTTATAAACTTAATCAATACGTCCCTGCCGCAAGACTCCGACTTCAACTTAAGGATTATGAAAATACCCCCACACCCTCTCTGCATCCTTCTTCGAAATGCCCGGCACTTTCCCGATCTCCGAAACCTCAGCCTCTTTTAACCTCTCAACAGACCCGAAATGCCGCAAAAGCGCCTGTTTTTTCTTCTCCCCGATTCCCGCTATCCCATCCAGCGCAGACTCCCGGAGCTTCTTTCCCCGCAATTTCCTGTGGTATCCCAGGGCGAACCTGTGGGCTTCATCCCTTATCCTCTGCAATAACTGAAGCGCAGGCGAGTCTTTTGGCAAAATGACCGGCATCTCTCTTCCAGGGAGGAAAATATATTCAAACTCCTTGGCAAGCGCCGCTGTGTTGAGCTTCAAACCGATTCGGGAAATGGCAGAAAGAGCAGCGTTTAACTGCCCTTTTCCCCCGTCAAGCAAAACAAGGTCAGGCATTTTTTTCCCTTCCTCTTTCCTTCGCAAGTATGCGCGCCCCACGACCTCCCCCATCATCGCAAAATCATCCGCGCCTTCAATCGTTTTTATCTTGAATTTCCGGTAATTTTTCTTGTCAGGCTCTCCATTAGTAAATGCAACGAGGGAACCGGTCGCACTGGTGCCGCTGATGTTTGAAATATCAAATGCCTCTATTAAAGTGGGCGCAGCAGGTAGATTAAGGGCTTTCTGGAGGCCAAGGAGCGCTTCATTTTTACCCCTGCTTTCCGAAGCCTGTTTCATAGTCAGGAGCAGCCTGGCATTCTCCTCTGCAAGGTTCATCAACCCATTTTCGACTTTATTTTTTGGCGTTTTTAGCTTTGTCTCCTTTTCCTTGAGCCATCGCAATATTGCCCCGTCTTCAATCTCGATCCGGATTATGATTTCCTGCGGCGGCTCGATGTCCTGGTAGTGCTGTTTGATAAAGCTTGAAAGCACTTCTGCCTCGTCCGAACCTGCCGTATTCACTGAAAATGTTTCCCTTCCCCGGAGCTTGCCTTCACTAATGTGGAATACCTGGATGCTGCCAATGCTGCCCGATATGGCGTAAGCGATAACGTCCTGCTCTTTTCTACCGGGTGCATTCACGCGCTGCCTCTCAGACAACTCTTCCAGCGCATTTATCTGGTCTCTCGTGCGGGCAGCAGCCTCGTATTCCTGCCCATCCGAGAGCCTTGTCATTTCATCTTTGAGAGACCGTATTAACTGGTTTCCCTTCCCTTTCAGGAAGTCGGTAACATTCCTGATTATATCCAGATATTCCTCTTTTGTCACCTCGCCAAGACATGGCGCTGCGCATTGTTTTATATGATAATTAAGGCACGGCGGGCAGGGCAGTTTCTTTTTGCACCGCCTGATGCCGAAACTTGATGCCATTCTTATCAGTTCTCTCACTGCTTTTGAACTCGGGTAAGGGCCGAAATACTGCGCCCCGTCCTGCTCCCTTCTTCGCGCAATGCAGATTCTGGGATAATCCTCGTTTGTAATCTTGATAAAAGGGTACGCCTTGTCATCCCGCAGGCGCACATTATAGCGCGGCCTGTGCTCTTTTATGAGGTTTGACTCAAGAACCAGCGCCTCGACTTCATTCCCCGTAACGATATAATCAAGCCCTTCGATATTCTGCACAAGCATCCTTGTTTTAGGCGACCCCTGATCCCTGAAATACTGGCTCACCCTGTCTCTTAGCGATGAAGCTTTTCCGACATAGATGACATTGTCATTCTTATCTTTCATCAGGTAAACGCCCGGAGAATCCGGAAGTTTTCTGGCATCTTCAATAGTTGTCATTTCCCTATTTGATTAATAGACGCCTGAACAATAATTTTTTCGTATTGAAAACCAAAAACTCACAAAGACAGGATTCAGGCTTTTGGGTGGGGAGAAGTTTATACATAGGCTGACAGAATTGAAAAAACCACCACTCCCCAACCCGCCCAACCAGTCTATAAATCGACAAGTCTATACATAAATTTGATAGTACTTAACATTTGCGGTTAAGCTTAAGTCTTTAAATCCAGGCGTTCAAAAAAAAGATAATGTTATATAACATCGAAGTGATAATTATTGCCTATGCCTGATAGCTTTCTTGATAAAATCTTTGGTAACACAGCCCAATTAATTGTTCTTGAATATTTGCTCAATAATAAGGACAATGATACTTACCTGTCAGGGATTGCCGCGGAAACTGGCCTTTCGCATTCGACTGTATCAAGGGTTATCGATCCTCTTCTTGAGTTGAAAATCATAAAAGAGACGCCACTGGGGAAACAGATAAGGGTTTTTCGATTAAACAATGATAATGAACTCACAAAATATCTGCTTAAGTTCAATAATGATTTAAAAAATATGATGAATGGTGGTAAAAAACATGAGTAAAGATCCCATTGATGCTAAAATCATTGAATTATTGAAGCATGATGGAACGGCATCAAATCTTGAGATTTCAAGAAAACTCGGAATATCCGAGGAAGATGTTAAAAAAAGAATCGGGAATTTATCAGAAACAAGACCAAAAGTGTTGATAGTCGATGACGAAATGGACAAACTCCTTCCTTTAAAGAGGTCTCTTGAAGTTGAAAATTACATTGTAGTTGAAGCCTTAAACGGGCAGGAGGCGCTGAACATGGTAAAGGATGAGATTCCTGATATAATCCTCCTTGACATCATGCTTCCTGGAATGGATGGATATGAAGTGTGCTCCCGGCTAAAAAATAATTCTATTACAAAGAATATCCCGATAATCATGCTCACTGCAAGGGATAATGTCAAAGAGAGGGTGAAGGGTCTTGAAACCGGCGCCGATGATTACGTGGCCAAACCTTACAATCTCCATGAACTGAAAGCCAGGATAAAAAGTGTGCTGCGGCGTTTTCGAAACATGTAATTCGAAAGTGGGGATTTGTGAGAATACGGACTGAGCTTATCATTTTTTTTCTTATCATATCCGTGGTACCCCTGTCTGCAGTTGTTTACATGTCATACGATTACAGCCGGGAAGCCATACGCGATACGGTGATGACAAACCTGCTCGGAGCGACTGAAAATAGCGGTAATGCGATAGATAACTGGATGGATGCGAGAAAGGATGACATCCGCGTGATATCAAGGTCAATAGAAATTAATACGGAAAAAGACGAATTAAAGGATTACCTTGCGACTTATGAAAGTGAATATCCGGGGGTTTATGAGGAATTCTTTTTGCTCGACCCTGATGGAAATATTATATTCTCGACTCTTAATCGCACCGGAAATGCCGCTAATGTGCCTTACTTCACAGAGGCTTCAAAAGGGAAACTGTATATTTCGGATGTAACTCTATCTGAAATTAACGGATACCCCGAGATAATATTGACCAACCCTGTCATGAAAAACGGGACTATCGCAGGGATATTGGCTGCAAAAGTGAGCCTGGAAAACCTGTACAGGATAATTGAAAATATTGATATCGGAAAATCTGGCGATATATTTATTGTCAATAAAGACGGCGGCATCATTTTTCATAATAACCGCTCTGAGATTCTCCACAAAAATGTAAACAATAATTTCGCAGTAAAAGAAGTAACTTACGAAAAGAATGGTATAAGCGAATATGTGAATTATAAAGGTGAAAAAGTTCTCGGTTCTTATTACTGGCTGCCGTTATACAGATGGGGGCTGGTAGTTGAAAAAAATATTGATGAGGCATATTCCGGAGTCTTGAACCTTGAACGCCGGATGGTCTACATCTCGACTTTTGCAGTTATCGCCGTTATTCTTGCAGCAATCATTATTTCCCGAAGAATCACAGGGCCCATAAAATCCCTTGAAGAAGGGGCAACGTCCTTGCTTTTCGGGAATTTCAAACCCGTACCTGTTTCTTCAGGCAATGAGATTGGAAAACTTACAAAAATATTCGATGATACTGCCCTTGAATTATTGGAAATCAGGAAAAAACTTGAAACTAAAATCGATATTGCTAATAAGGAACTGGAGCAAAAAAACAAAGAACTTATTGCAGCGAACGAAGAATTAAAAAAACTGGATGAACTGAAATCCGATATTATCTCACTTGTCTCCCATGAACTGAAAACGCCTCTTTCGTCTATCAGGATTTCAGCCGAGTTTCTCGAATCCGAAGCTAAAAACGATTCGCAAATCCAAAAAGAGATGCTCGAAATAATAATAAGGAATATCGACAGGCTGACACGGCTGATTAACGATATCCTTGACCTCTCAAAGATTGACACAGGAAAGATGGAACTCCAGTTAGAGCGTGTGGATATCAGCGAGGTAGTTGATACCGCAATTGAGAACAATAAACTTCTTTCCAGGAAAAAGAACATATCAATAACCGCGGACATCCCTGGAAATATATCTCCGGTTCTTGCTGACAGGGAAAAGCTTATTATTGTTATGAATAATCTCCTTGAAAACGCCCTGAAGTTCACCCCCGATGGCGGAAGCATCGTTTTGTCTGCAAAAGACGACATGGACAGTATTGAGGTCATAATGAAAGATACAGGCATAGGGATAGAAAAAGAGAAACTTGAAAAAATATTTGAGAAATTCTATCAGGCCGACAGTACTTCAAGAAGAAAATTCGGCGGCCTGGGACTCGGTCTTTCAATAGCCGGCGGGATTATCCGGGCGCACGGAAGCGAAATACATGTGGAAAGCGATGTTGGAAGCGGCAGCACTTTCAGTTTCAGGTTAAAAAAGGTGGAAAAATGAAAAGTTATGTTTACATAATCATAATCGGATTGCTGGTATTCTCGGCAGGATTTGTGGTTTATGAAAAATCTCATACCCGGAAGTCAATAACCGTGGTTTCCATGACAGCAGATGAGATGTCGGCAAATCTTGCAAACGGGACGATTGCAGGTTTTATTTCATGGGAACCATATCCTGCAAAAGCGGTAGATGAGGGTTACGGCAGGTATCTTGTTAATTCCAGTGACATCTGGGAGAACCATCCGTCGTGCGTCCTGGCAATCTCAGATGACCTGAAGGATGAAGACATGATAAGAGCGCTTGTTTGGGCTGAGATAAAAGGAGCAAGGTTTATCAACAATCCTTCAAACCATGAAAAAGTCCTGGAATACGGCGAGAATTTTTCAGGGCTTGATAAAAATGAGGTCTCTATGGCTATTGATAATACGGTTTACATCGAATACCCTGACGTAAGCCAGGTAAAAAAAGCCATTGATATACAGGCTAAAGCCGGTACTTTCAAGAATACAATAGAATCGCTCGGGTATAATAACACAGACGAATTTCTTTCGAGCCTGTTCATTGATAAATATTACAATGAGGTCAGCAAAAAGCTCAAAGAAGACCCGAATTGGACGCCGCCTGCCGTTAACGGGAGTCTCAGGTTCGGATATATTGAGGGGAATATACATTACCTGTCGATGTACATAGCCCAGAAAGAAGGTTATTTTGAAAAGGCGGGCCTTATTCCGGGGCAAAATGTCCAGTTTGTGGCATACCGCAACGGTAGGGCAATAACAGATGCGTTCAAGCACCGCGAGGTTGATGTTGCGACTCTCGGCAGCACAGTTCTTTTAAGGTTCAGGATAAACGATAAGGGCAGGATACATATCGTCAACGGGGTGAATTCCGGCGGAACATCGCTCGTTGTGAGAGCGGATTCGAATATCAGGTCAATAGATGACCTTAACGGGCTTAAGATCGCCACACCGGGTTTTGGCACGTGCCAGGACACCTTAATGAGGAAGATGTTTGAAGGGTATGAATTCAAAACGAATTAGCAGCATCGGCGTTTAGAATCTTTTTGAGGTATTGACCCGTGTAAGACCCTGATGTCTTTGCGACCTTTTCAGGCGTTCCCTCGGCGACGATTCGCCCGCCGTTATCTCCCCCTTCGGGGCCCAGGTCTATTATGTGGTCAGCCACTTTTATCACATCAAGATTGTGTTCTATGACCACCACGCTGTTCCCCGCATCCACGAGCAGGGAGAGCATATCGAGCAGTTTCTGGATATCTGCAAAATGAAGCCCTGTCGTGGGCTCGTCCAGGATATAAAGCGTCCTCCCCGTACTCCTTTTACTGAGTTCGGATGAAAGCTTGATGCGCTGTGCCTCGCCGCCTGATAGGGTGGTGGCAGGCTGGCCGAGCCTGATATATCCGAGGCCAACATCAAAAAGCGTCTGAAGCTGTCTTTTTATTTTCGGGATATTTTCAAAAAATGTAAGCGCTTCCTCGACAGTCATATCCAGCACCTGTGCGATATTCTTTCCTTTATAGGTTATTTCAAGGGTCTCGCTATTGAACCTTTTTCCGTGGCAGACCTCACACGGCACGTAAACATCAGGCAGGAAATGCATCTCGATTGTTATAATCCCGTCTCCCTTACAGGCTTCGCACCGCCCGCCCTTGACATTGAAACTGAAGCGCCCCGGCTGGTATCCACGCGCTTTTGATGACTGGAGTTGAGCGAATATGTCCCTTATCGGAGTGAATAAGCCTGTATACGTTGCAGGATTTGAGCGCGGTGTCCTTCCTATCGGCGACTGGTCTATTATAATTATTTTATCGACGTTCTCAAGCCCGATTATCCCCCTGTGTTTGCCTGGCTTTTCTCTTGCATGATAGAACCTCCGGGCAAGAGCCTTGTAAAGAATATCATTGACAAGAGTGCTCTTTCCCGAACCGGAAACGCCTGTAATACAGGTCATCACCCCGAGCGGTATGTTGACGTCTATCTGTTTTAAGTTATTCTCGCTTGCCCCGACAATGGTTATTTTACCTTTTGGTTTTCTTCGCCGGCGCGGGATAGCTATCATTTTCTTATGGCTTAGATACTCGCCTGTAAGGCAATTTTCGCAATTAATGATATCATCAAGTGTCCCGGTCACAACCACTTCACCGCCGTGAACGCCCGCACCGGGTCCCATATCAACGATAAAATCAGCGCTTCGTATCATTTCTTCATCATGTTCCACGACTATCACCGTGTTTCCAAGGTCACGCAGCTGTGTCAGCATGTGTATGAGCCTGCCGTTATCCCGCTGGTGAAGGCCGATGCTGGGTTCATCGAGGATGTAAAGTACGCCTACAAGGCTTGAGCCGATCTGCGTGGCAAGGCGGATTCTCTGGCCTTCTCCTCCCGAAAGTGTGCCCGCAGCCCTGTCAATTGTGAGGTAATCAAGCCCGACATCCATCAGGAACCCGAGCCTTGCCCTGAGTTCTTTCATAATAGGCTTTGAAATAATCGCTTCTTTTTCGGTAAAAGTCAGGCTTTCCAGGAACTCTAACGCCTTTTTAACAGAAAAACGGGTTGCTGCGATAATGGATTTATCTCCGACCGTGACCGCAAGGCTTGAAGGTTTGAGCCGCTCGCCATTGCAGACTGTGCACGGTTTGATGCTCATATATTGCTGGATTTTCTCGCGCGCTTCTTCGGACTGGGATTCCCTGTACTTTCTTGCCAGGTTCGGTATCACTCCTTGAAAAATGCTCGTGTGTTCCCACAGCCCTTCGCGTTCGCGGGGAACATACCTGAAATGGATCTCTTCGGTTCCCCCGTGCAATATTATGCGCACATCTTCTGGTTTGAGTTCCGAAAACGGCGTATCAAGCGAGAAACCGTAATGCTTTGCCACTGAAGCGAGCATCTGGTGGTAATACCCGTGCTCGTATCCCCACGGCTCGATTGCTCCCTGGCCTAATGATTTACTTTTATCCGGGATTATCAGGTCGGGGTCAAATTCCATCGTGCTGCCAAGGCCCTGGCAGGCCGGGCATGCACCTCTCGGGCTATTGAAAGAGAACATGTTGGGCTCAAGCGGTTCAAAGCTTATCCCGCATTTCGTACAGGCTGCATGTTCGCTGAAAAGAAGCTCCTTGCCGTCAAGTACGTCCACTACCACAATCCCGTTTCCTTCTTTCAGGGCGGTAGCAACCGAATCCGCAAGCCGCTCTTCTATTCCCGGTTTTATTACCAGCCTGTCCACAATGACATCGATATCATGTTTCTGCTGCTTGTTGAGCTCTATATCCTCTGATAGCTCATGCATTTTGCCATCAATACGGACCCTGCTGTAACCTTTGCCTGAGAGTTCCTCGAACATCTGTTTGTATTCCCCTTTCCTCTGCCTGGCAAGTGGGGCAAGCACATGTATTTTCGTGCTTTCGGGAAGCGCCATCAGCCTTTCCACTATCTGCTCAACGGTCTGCGGGGTTATTTCGCTGCCGCAGTTGGGGCAGTGCTGTTTTCCAATCCTTGCATACAGCAGGCGCAGGTAGTCGTATATTTCTGTGACCGTACCTACGGTTGAGCGGGGGTTCTTGCTTGTGGATTTCTGTTCGATGGAGATGGCAGGCGAGAGGCCTTCTATGTACTCTACATCAGGCTTATCCATCTGCCCAAGGAACTGGCGCGCGTACGCGGACAACGACTCGACATACCGCCTCTGTCCTTCCGCATAAAGGGTATCGAATGCAAGGGAGGATTTACCCGAACCTGATAGTCCTGTTATCACTATCAGCTTGTCCCTTGGAAGCTCAAGGTCGATATTCTTCAGGTTGTGGACGCGGGCGCCTTTGATTATTATTTTATCTGTTGCCATGAAAAGGATGAATATTGTTATATTGGCGGAGGATGGCTAAAATATTACTGTTGCGATATTCCGGCAGTATTTATTTTCCTGAATTCCTACCGTTAAGTACTTAAATTTACATAGGGTGTAAAATAATCAATATGATACAATTGGACAACCTCGATGTTAAGATATTGACCCATCTGCAAAGCAACAGCAGGGAGTCATTCCAGGAGATTGCAAAACGCTGTCTTACAAGCATCCCCACGGTCAAAAGCCGTGTTGACAGAATGATTGAACTCGGGGTCATCAGTAAATTCACAATAGACATTGATAACAGCAAACTCGGCATAACCGAAGCGATTCTCCTTGTAAATGCAAAGCCGGGCGCTGTCAGCAGGATAACTGAAGAGCTCCGGGGGCTGGAAGAGGTAAAAGAACTCTACGTGACATCAGATTCCGATACAGCCATAGTATCCAGGGTAGCCGGGGATATGCAGCGAATTCTCATGATACAGGACAGGATAAATCTCACTGATGTGAACAACATCCGCATATTATCAGTAAAAAATGCATTCGGAAAAGATTCTACCATCCCGCTTGCATCTACCGGTATAACCTTAACCTGTGCTTATTGCGACCGGAAAGTGACAGGTGAAGCAGTAAGAAAAAAAATAGATGAGAGGGACTATTTCTTTTGCTGCACCACATGCCAGGGGGAGTTTGAAAAGAAATATAATAAACTACTCGCCAGGGCTTAATGGTGAACAGAAGTAACTGACCTCGTTTTCAAAAACAAATCATCTTTTCAGGGCGCATAAGGGTTTGTTAAAAAAGGAGGCATAGGTAATTAGTCATCTAATCAAGTCTGCTTTCTATTATTTTTGCAATTCTCATAGCTTCATCTAAACTTTTTCCATTCTCTTCTATAACTACAATCTGGACAAAATGATTTCCATGAGAAAAATCTAAACCAACGGTTTTAACATATGGTGCATCTCTAACAATCTTATAATTATAAAAAGAATTATCTCCAATGTTAGGAGAACCGCATCCAACATCTAAATTATTCTCACTATTCTTCCATTTCCCTGACTTAATTGTTTCGTTGCATTGTATACTTAGGTTGTCAAAAAATTCTTTAAAACCTGAATCAGCATCAAAATTTCTAACAACAACCCCCACCTCTCGCTGCGTCTGATGATCTATCCAGGTCGAAACCTGTCCAACATATCTATTACCAACAGGAATTTTTGTATCTTTTGTAACTTCAGAACTTCCTTGTTGTTGAGCAGTATAATTATAAGAACTACTCTTCGGAACGGAAATAAACTTGAAATCCCATAAACTGAAACCAAGAACATCACTTTGCTTGATTATTAAATCCGGTGTTTGAGAATCCATCGATGTATTGGAGTTTGTTGCCTTTTCTCCGCCAATACAGCCTGTCATAAACACAATTCCCACAAAGAAAATACACATAAGCAAGCGTTTTTTCATAAACATATTCCTCCTATTTTATTTATCATTTAAACTCCAAATAGTATTGCCAGCAAATTCCTTGCACCCATGGAGAAACCAAGAACTATCAACGTTAATGTCATCATATACTTCTCATCCTGTTTTTTTTCCTTATTTGAATCTTTCTCAAGCAAGAAAATTATCAATAAGACCAGAATCAAAGACAAAGGAATCATTATAGCACCTGTTCCAAAAATAGAACTAAGTAGAGAACTGAAAGGATGTTTGTTGGTGTAGCCAAGTAAATCCACGCCTATATATGTTGTAAACGAATCTAACAAAAATGAAAATACCGCAAACGAATACATCCTGCTTCGAAGATAGGTCATGCCGACAGCAGACGATACTCTTTTTACGATTTCTGTCAATACTATGGCAGGGACAAGACTGTAAACCAGAATAGCGGGATTCCAGTTTGAGGGGTTATAATAAGCGATAATAGAAATTCCTGCCAGCGATAAAACGACCCCGGCAGTTGCATATATACGAATATAGTTTCTTATTTTCTTGAGCTTTTCAAGGTATCTTGTGAGGAGAAGAACACCAAAGCATATTGCAAAGATAACGAAGTAAATAAGCGGTGTGATGAAAAAATATTTAACCGGCGGCTTAAGGAGACCTGCATCCTCCACTACCCGAAATACAGAACCCATGAAAATATAAGGAATCGTGGCGATGACAAAATCCTCATCGACTTTGATTTTCAAATTATTCAATAGTTTTAGAATAGCAAAGACACCCAAGAATAGGATAATGACATATGCGACCATGTCAAAATGATTATAACTCGTATCGTTGATGATGCCGTCAATAAAATTCCGGTTTATGAAATCAATCAATCCGCTCATTATTATCCTCCGCAGAACCCATAGACAAATTCAATATTATCCCCGTCATGAAGCAATTGTTCAAGCATACTTTTCGGCGCCGAACCGTTAATAAAGACCACACATCCATTCAACCGGTCATTTGCCAGTGTGGTCTTATAAGCCGTATCTATACCCTTATTTTTTCCAGCTTCAATAATACTGGCGTCAATTATCCGTAATAAATCTCCAAGTTCACTTCCATCTGCAATTTCAAAAACATCTGTTTTGCCGACCAGTTCCTGCTGGGTAAAATCATAATTCACTTTTAGTTTCATTGTTATACCGCCATTAACCTGTGGAATTCTATTCTCATAATCATCCGCCTAGATGTCCATTACAGCCTGTTTCACAATTGATATCTGATAGTCCATATCAGGTGAATCAAAAATTATCCAGTAAACCCTTCCCCTGTTGTAACTCATTTTAAAATAATAGTAATTTATCACATTATTTTCCTTCATCACATAAACATCAGGCTTTTCAAACTCTATTATATCCAATTTTACGGGTTTGGTGATGTTGTTATTCAACGTATCCATATTGCTGTCAATGTTTTGCGACCCCATATTTCCCATATCGCCTGAGTTTCCATGTTCTTCATTTCCCGATGGGCCACCCAGCATTGAGTTCATGGAATTGAAAGCATCGTTTGCACCATTATGGTCAGAAGCTTCAACAACCCACATGCTCATGGTGCCCCTATTGCTCCTGTAAACTGCTGAATAAGCTTTCGCCAGTGGTATGTCCTTCAATCCATACATGCTCGATATCTGCCGTGCTGCCACATCTCCGGTATCGTATCCGGAAAGGGTCATATCTCCCACTTTCTCAGTGAAGATGCTTTTTCTGGAGTCAGATAAGTATAGAAATGATGCCGCCAGCACGACGATAAGGACAATTGCAATTACACGATGAATTCTTTTCATTTTTTACTCCCTTAGCCTGCGATTTTTTCCACTTTTGCGATGATAGACCTGTCTTTTATGATTGCTCTTGCAATGTAGATACTTCCGGCTACATTAACAAGGAGCCCGGCGATTATTATTGCGTTTTTATACTGGATAAGGAATGAGGATGCTGCAAGGATAAAACCAATTGCGGGCAACAAATCACTAACGTGGTGCAGGCAGCATGCCACCATCGCTACCGACGAAGTACCTGAACCAGCCATGCCCATTTTTTCTGAGCCGCCTATTTTTCCTATAGTAATATTCCTGTGGTATCTGAAAAGCCCCATTTGAATCCCGACTGCTATGGGAATCAGGTAAACAAATATCCCGTTGGTTAAAAATACCTGGTATCCTTTCTCAAGTGAACCTTCTGCTAAGGATGCGATTGAGATATTGAAAAGTATTACAAGTATTCCTATACTTGCTCCGAAAGCATACGGATTTTTTAAAAAGTTTTTGATACCTGGCATACACCTACCACTTGAAGACTCTCTCATTTACCCCTGCAACGTCCCTGATCACAAGTTCAAAACTCTTGCTTTCGGTTTTGGGAAATCGAAGTGTACCGCTTGCATGATGCCCGCCTGAGCCCACATAAGAAAGAGGTTGGAATGTTTTGCCGCCGGAATCACGCAGGTAAGAATTATTCTTAAAATCATCGTTATAGTCCATATGGGCAGTGACTTTAATTTCAAAAGCAGTGGCATTAGTAATATCGGTAAGATAAGTTGCTGTTATTGGTACTCCGGCTTCCTAATTCACCCTTGTCCCCAATAAATCAGCCTGAGGCTTCTCGCCTCCTGATATGCATCCGCTGATAGCGACTGCGGTCAATATTGATAACGCTATTATAATTCCAGAAATTCTCATGTAAGTTCCTCTTTTTTGTTTTCAATAATCTGGCTTTCAGGATTCTGCGAACCATGTTTCATATTTTTCATCATCAAAAGATGTATTATCGGGCAGAGCAGTATTATTCCAAAAGAAAGTATGTTCCGCGAAACTCCTGCAAACCACAGGATTCCGAGGAGTAGAAGTGGGACAATGCAGCCGAGCACCATCATCAATGTATGCCTGTGCCTGCTGAAAAACCCTTCATTTATATTTGGGTTATTTGTATCGTTTTTCCCCTGCATTCCACAAATTGGGTCTGTTTGCATATTTTTCATTGCTCCCTTTTATGTTTTAGAATATATGTACTTTACGTTTGATGTAAAGTAAGTATATAATGGTGGAAGCAATGTTGTCCGGAAGCGAAGTAAAACATAAGCAGTGATATAATTTTCAACCTGAAACCAGAGAAATCCCAATAAAACACAAATGGTACAGGAACGCATCGAAAAACAGGAATATGAGACATTCCTGAGAAGTAAAAAATAAGCCACAAATTAACTGACTCGTTAACGGCAAATGAGAGATAAATTCATCGTTAATGAACACTAATTATATTTAAAAATGAACATTTAGTAACATTTGTATGTCAAATGCAATTGTCATCATCAATAAATATATATATACCACTCCAATATACTATCAGAAAGGGAGAGTCTAAGAAAAATGGAACTAACGCCAATCCAGAAAGAGATTTTAATAGCCTTAATTAATCTATACAGGACAAGAAAACAGGCAATCAAAGGAGAAGATATTGCAGAGATTATAAAACGGAACCCTGGAACGGTCCGTAATCAGATGCAATCACTAAAAGCGCTTGGATTGGTTGAAGGAGTGCCCGGACCCAAAGGCGGATATAAAGCAACCGGTTCAACATACCGGGCATTGAGTCTATCCGAAATGGACAAAGAAACAAACGTGCCCATAAGACGGAATGATGAAATAATCGAAAACGCTACGGCATCGGAAATCAGTTTTACGACAGTCAGGCATCCAGATCTATGCAATGCTACCGTGCATGTAATCGGTGATATACGAAAATTCGATGTGGGGGACAGTATTTTAATAGGACCCACCCCTGTAAATAAACTTGTAATACGAGGCTCGGTCATTGGCAGGGATGATACCCAGAATTCTATATTATTCGTCATCCAGGAAATGATATCCCTTCCCAAAAAACCTGTTAAAAACTATATCCGGGAAAATCCGATAACAATCCCCGCAATGGCAACAATACAGGAGGCTTCAAGGATACTCGTTAAAAACAATATCCACGGCGCTCCTGTAAAAGATAAGGACACGATTGTGGGAATAGTCACACTTACCGATATCGGAAAAACACTTGCAGAAGGTAAGACCAGCCTGAAAATAAAAGACATAATGACAAAAGAAATAATCTCTGTTGATGGTGAAACACCTCTTTATGAAGTTGTAAAGGTATTCAACAAAGAAAAAGTGGGAAGGCTAATGATAAGGGTTAATGGGGAACTGGTCGGGCTTATTTCAAAAACAGATATCTTAAGCAGGCTTGCTTTTTATTAAGAATGAATAGAAGGGCGATGGCAATCATTGAGAGAATTTTGTAAGCCCGTTCTCATCATCTTTTTTAAGTCTCTTTGTTATCTCGATAAGAGGATGTTTTGCATAATCAAGAATTTTGATGTCAGATAATGAATGAAGCCCAGATGTGGTAGCTGTCTTTTCCATCCCTAAATGGATTTCGTCCCCCAGCGGAATCACGTATGCATCCATAGTTTTTATTCCAAGTTTTTTTGCAGCTATTACCCTGTGGTGCCCATCCACAAGAATAAGTTTATTTGTTTTTTTAATAACAACTATCGGTTCGGCAAGCCCCTTCTTAAGTTCGTATATTCTTCCGTCAAGTTCGTCTGCATATACTTTGGGCTGCGTGGGCACAAGTTCATCTATGTTGACCGTTTCGCGAACTACGTCAACATGTATATTGTGGATTGCTTCAAGCGTCTTCTTGAGCGTCCAGACTTTTTGCGGGCTTGTTCTCTCGATATGCGAACGGATGACATCGGAATTCGTAATAATGCCCTGCAGGTGCATGTTCTGGTCTACGACAGGCAGTTTTGATTTACCAGACCTGAATATGACGCGCGCTACATCGCTCATCTCCATTTCGGTATCAGCGACTAGTATGTCCCGTGTCATGACATTGGAGATTTTCTCATCCAGTGATTTTTCAAGCAGATTTGAAGCCGATACATATCCTGCGACTTTGCTGTCCTCTACCACGGGAAAACCATCATGCCCCGTCTTTCGAATCATATTTATGACATCCTTGACTGTATTTTCCGGAGAAACAGTATCTACGTCCTGTGTCATGTAATTCTTGACTTTTGGATGGTCGGTCATGTTATTTTGATAGGTATGAGCTTTTCCCTTTTTAAAAGTATTGTATATACCAATCTTTATTACCTATTGCAATCAACTTTTAACGGGTGAACATTACGAACGACCAGAACAGTATGCTTCTTGAAATTTTAAAAGAGGCAATATCGATTGAAATTTATGGCACGGAATACTATTCGATATTCAGCGAACTTGTCGAAGATGATAATGCAAAGTCTATTTTCAGGGGGCTTGCAAGGGACGAGGGGGAACACAGGGAACTTCTTGAGAAAGAATATAGAAAAGTATCAGGGAAGCCTATAGATATCAAAGAGCTTGATGAAGAGAACAGGGAAAAAGCAAAGCAGATTTTCCCCGAATCCCTTGAGCCGCTTGGCATCTCCGAGACAAAGGATGTTTTGACCCTCGGGATACGGACTGAGAAAAGGTCTATCGAGCTGTATTCAACCGGCGCACAAAAGATTGATATTAAGTCAAGCAAGGAATTGTTTTTGACACTCGTGCATTTCGAGGAGGAACATAAAAAGACACTTGAAGACGCTTTATATTACCTTGAGCAGGAAGGCTCATGGTATGGTTATTCCCCTCCCACGATAGAGGGTTGAACCTGAATGGAACACCTGCTTTTCGGCACGGCAGGCACACCATTAAGCTCAAAAGGAAATGACAGTATATCGGGCATCGGGCGCGTGCACGAATTGGGTCTTGGCTGCATGGAACTTGAGTTTGTCCGCGGCGTTAAAATGGGAGAGAAAACGGCGCGCAGTGTGAGGGAAGTGGCAAAGAAACTGGAAGTAAGATTGAGTGCGCATGCCCCTTATTATATCAATCTCAATGCTGAAGGTGAAACGCTAGTCAAAAGCAAGGAAAGAATCCTGAACTCAGCAAGAATCGGAAGCGTGTGTGGGGCAAAAAGCGTGGTAGTGCATGCGGGTTTTATCCAGGGCGGCGGAAGGCGGGCAGTTTATGAAAAAATAAAAAAAGAGCTTATTGATATAAGGGAACAATTAGAAAAAGAAGATATAGACATCATATTGCGGATTGAAACGATGGGGCGGGGTTCCCAGTTCGGAACGCTGGATGAAGTGCTCGAAATTACTGAAGTGGAAGGGGTTTTGCCATGTATCGATTTCTCTCACCTGCATGCGATAACAGGGAAATATAATTCCCATGATGAGTTTTCCTCAATTCTGGCGCGTGTAGAAGACAGGCTTGGACGTTTTGGGCTTGACAATATGCATATACACGTTTCAGGGATAGAATACTCGGAGAAAGGCGAGAAAAGGCATCTTGTATTTTCTGAATCGGATTTCAAATATAAGGAGCTTGCGCAGGCTTTTTCCGATTTTGACATTCGGGGGATGGTTATCTGTGAAAGCCCGAATCTTGAAGCTGATGCGATGGCGCTGAAAAAAGAATACGACATGATAAAAAATCAACATTAAACGATGCTCTTATTTACTATCTGCTAATAAAAGGCAACCTGATGGAAGAACTCTCTGGAATAATAGAAAAAATACAGGCTTCAGAGGAACTGGATTTTGAAGACGGGATGCTCCTCATGGAGTCAAAAAACCTCCCTCTCATCGGAGCGCTTGCAGATTATGTAAGGCAAAAAACTGTCGGCGATGGCGTTATGTTCGTGACCAATTGCCACATAAACTATACCAACGTTTGCACCTCGAAATGCAGGTTTTGTGCTTATTTCAGGGAAGAGGGACAGAATGGAGCTTTCACACTTACCGTCGATGAAATACTGGAGAAAGCAGAGAGGGCCTCGAATATGGGCGCCACTGAGCTGCATATTGTGGGTTCGCTAAATCCTGCGCTTCCATTTGAATATTACGAAGAATTGCTCAACCGACTTCATCAGAAGTATCCTGCGATGTCCCTCAAAGCGTTCACGGCCGTTGAAATTGCCCATCTTGCGAAGGCTTCGGGCATGAGCGTCAGGGAAGTACTCCTGCGTCTTAAGAAAGCGGGACTTACGGGTCTTCCCGGTGGCGGCGGCGAGATATTCAACGAAGAAACGCGCAAAAAAGTCTGCCCTGATAAAATAACGGGCGAGCAATGGCTCAAGGTGATGGAAACCGCCCACAGCCTCGGAATAAAAAGCAATGCTACGATGCTTTACGGGCATATCGAGACGCATTCCGATATTGTAGACCATATTTTCAGGATAAGAAAATTGCAGGAAAAAACCGGCGGGTTCCAGGCGTTCATTCCCTTGAAATTCCATCCCGATAATACCGAGCTTCAAAAAAACGGGCTCGTGCGATACGGCCCAACAGGTTTTGACGACCTTAAAATAATTGCAGTCTCACGTCTTTTATTAAACGGCTATATTAATAATATCAAGACCTATTGGGTCATGGTGGGCGAGAAACTTGCGCAGGTAGCCCTGCATTATGGCGCAAACGATATAGACGGCACGGTCATGGAGGAACGAATCACACATGCTGCCGGCGGCGCCACTCCGGAGTATATGCCAAAAGAGAGGCTGATCCGATTAATAAGAAATGCAGGCAGGATACCGGTGGAAAGGACTTCGAACTATGAAATAATAAAAAAATATTGAAAGCCTGATCTATAACCCAAGCTCAGCGCGTTTCAATTCACTTTTCTTCTTCTCAAGGAAATTATAAACCGGGCCATGGGCTGAGCCTGCAAGGAGCATATCAATGCCTGCTCTTGCCACTGCGTTTTGTTCTGGATACCCTATTATGCTCACAGTTTTTCCATAAACCGATATATGTACGTTGGTAAGGCTCTCAAAAACCTCACGTGCTTTACCGCCTTTACCTATGATTCTTCCTTTGATGCGCTGCAGGTCTTTTTCAGTTCTTGCAATATTTGAAAGGTCCATTGTTTCGAACAGCAGAAGCTCTTCATCGAACAACTTAAGTGCTTTTTCAGGGCTGAAACCGCGCGCTATAGCGTGGACTACTTCTTTTGTCCGCAATCCTTTGATAGCGTCCTTGGGATCACCTATCTCGACATCCCCGCTCTGGCTATCGATATTTAGCGCTGCCGTTGATTTTTCTTCAATCAATTGTTTAATAGTCCCTTTCGGGCCAACAAGAACAGCCACCCTTTCGAGTGGAATTTTAATATGCTCTGTCATTTTTTCTCCTCTTTATTACTTTTTATTAGTGAAATCATCTCATCTTCATTTACCGGAATTTTCAATTTTTTAAAGAACCTTGCAATATTGACAACATCGCGCTGCAAATACATATCAGCATGGTAATGGTCGGTTGTGACCGACTGGCCCATATCGATTATCACAGGCTCCATAGTATTCATGTCAACCAGAATATTATATTCGCTAAGGTCGGCGTGAACGAGTTTTGCTTTTGAGTACAGGAGGCCCATATATTCGACAATCTTTTTAAAAATATGCTCCGCTTCTTCTGTGGTCAGTTTTACATCCTTTAATTGCGGCATCGGGACGCCGTCCTTTCCGATGAACTCCATCAACAGGATGTTCCTTTTAGTAATATATGGTTTTGGAACACGCACGCCCGCTTCTTCAGCCCGCTTCAGGTTCTTATATTCTTTTTTAGTCCACGCAAGAATTATGTCTTTCCTGCTGTGTTTAATCCCGACAAACCGCGGGTCTCCGAGGATATAATCTTTCATTGCATTAAAATTTGCAGTTGAAATAAGATATATTTTTATAGCAATTTCAGAAGCAGCATCGTTTTTCGATATGGCATGGAACAGATTTGCTTCTTTTCCCGTGCTGAATGACCCGCCTATCGCATCGATGTAACCTTTTCTTGCAAGTTCATAAAGAGCCATCAACGTAGCATTGTCAAAAACATCGTCAAAAACCTGTCTCAGGTCAGAATCCTTGATACGCGTACGGAATTCATCGATTTTGTCATCCATCCGTTGAATCTGCTTATCCCTGGCCATACTATTGACTTAACTTTTCAAAAATCCCT
>JAPMTY010000038.1 GCA_026552835.1 Candidatus Methanoperedens sp. | reverse complement strand
TTCTGGTCAGCAGAATCAAGCATCCGGCCTGTTTGTATAGTAGTTGTAGTAATCTTAGACCAGACCGTCTGGTCAACCCCTGTTACAGAAACTTTGCCTGTTTTGCCAAGATAGGATATGTTCACACTCTCTCTGATATTTGTGTCGATCATCAAAATATCAGGTATACCCTTCAATGCCTGGAGATCACTCCTTCCTAACACTATTTCTTTGGTCGTCGCCTGAGGTCCGGAAGAACCACCTCCTCCCCCGCCGCCTCTCATACCGAACATGTTGCCGCCCCGTTCAGCGCCTGCTGTAATTGTCACAATATCTCCGCCAAGAGAATTCAACTGCGCATTGAGCGTTTGCTGCATCCCGTCTCCTATAGATACAATAGCAATCACTGCGGCAACACCTATGACTATGCCGGTTATAGTCAGCCAGCTTCGAAGCTTGCTGTGCAGCACCATATTAAACGCATGCTTGAAACACTTATTTAGTTTCATTTTGACCCGCAGGAGTTATTATTTCTTCTCGCGCTTAAATAAATCCTTCATTTTGAAATCGGGATTAATCAATTTGCGACTTCTGTACTTCCTATGGACTACAACTGCGCCAACAAGCACTACCATTCCGAAGATATACAGCATGTTATTAGAGAGTACGCTTGTTTGTTGTGCTGTTCCTCTTCGTCCCATAGCCGTTTGCCCATCTAAAGCTCCCATATTTTGAGATCCGATTTTGACATATTTGTCAACAACATTTCTTGTTCCCATGGTATCGGTGTATGCTATTTGCATATGTACCGTATCAGATGAGCTATTCATCGATCTCTGCCTTCCCTGGAAGTTAGTATTGTTTCTGGCGGCTCCATTCTGGAAAGTCATATTACTTATTGAGGACTGCAACTTGAAGCTTGCAACCGTGTAGTCTCCTTTATTCAGATTCCCTATGATGATTGAATTTGAACCGCTTACACTCCAGCCCGGCTGGTCGGGAATAGCCACTGATACCGAGTTTGCAGGATTGCTTCCGATATTGGCAACGGTGAAAGACATCTGGCTGTTTGCATTATCCGAGAATGCCACATCGAAATCCGTTCCTCCGCCAACATACACCCCGGCAAATGTGCTTATTGTTTTTGTCTGGTTTGACATTGAATCTTCATAAGTCAGGTATAAGTTCAGTTTGTATAATCCGGGTACTGCGTTAGTATCAGCCATCACCTGGTATTCCAGGTCACTGCTATTTCCAATATCAATGTAACTGATATATTTGGTATTGTCACTTCCGACCGGAAGAATTATCTTATCATCATTCGACCAGCTGAAAGTCAAATCCCGGAGGGGGGCATTCCCGACATTATTGATTGTAAATATTAAGCTGCTTTGCTTTCCAGGAACGAGCATCGTCTGGCCAATGTGTATCACTTCAGCGCTTTCTTTGCTCTTCACATCAAGGGACAGGATTTGCTCGGTCAAATCGGTTGAACCCGCCTCATAATACTTAACTTTGAGCTGGTAACTACCTGCCGGAGCATTCCTGTTTATCTGCATATGGTACAATACGACTTTTATATTTGCAGACGGATCACTCGTCTGATAAGGCTGGACTATTCCTACATCCTGTACTGCGCTTTGACCGGGTACAAGCTCAAAAGGATACGCTGGTACAACTTCCATCATAAGATCGTTAGTACTTGAACCGCCGATATTCTGAATACCTATACGTACATCCACGGTATTCCCTGCAATAGCAGGATTGGGGTCATAGTTCGCAAGACTTACTGATAGTACTGTTGAACCTGCCAAACCAGCATAAACCGCAGGGGTGTAAGCTGTCAATAGCAGTATTATCAAAACCGGAAACATTATTATTTTCATTATTCTATTCATTTTTTATTTACCTCATTATTTTCAGATATTTTCAAAATCTCTCCATCTTTCAGTTCAATTGTTGTATGAGCATATTTTGCCAGATTAAGGTCGTGAGTGACCATTATGATAGTTTTTCCCTGTTCTTCCCACAATCTGTGAAGCATATCCAGGACTTCCCTGCCTGTAACACTGTCCAGGGCTCCTGTCGGTTCATCCGCAAGGATTATCTCTGGGTCGCCAGCCAGGCATCTTGCTATAGAAACTCTCTGCTGTTGACCCCCGGAAAGCTGTGTCGGACGATGATGCATCATGTTATTCAACCCTACCAGTGCCAATATTTCTCTTGCCCTGTTTGCCGCTTTTTGGTCATCATATTCCAGGAATTCAAGTGGAAGCTTCACATTCTCAAAAGCAGACATTGACTGGATCAGGTTATATTGCTGGAAAATAAAACCGATAGTCTGTCCCCTGAATGAGGCAAGGTCTGATTCGCTTAATGTGCTGATGTCCTGCGAGCGGAGGTAGAGGCTTCCTCTGGTGGGAATATCCAGGCAGCCTATCAGGTTCATCATAGTGGACTTGCCGCTTCCAGAAGCGCCGATGATAGCAACAAAGTCCCCTTTCTTTATTTTTACGCTTACCCCTCTCAAAGCCGGAACTTCCACTTCGCCCATCTTGTAAATTTTCCAGACATCCTTCAGTTCCATTATGGTTTCCATCATTTGTTATGCCGCCTTGCCAGGAGAACACAGGCAATTAATCCGATAAGGGATAACACAATTCCGAATCCTGGAGTTGATGGTGCCCCTGCGGGCGCTGTATCTGCAGGTGTATCCCCTTGGGTTGCCGTTGCTGCGGGCGGCTGCCCTATAGCCATCAGGGCTGCACCGGGATCGGTAGCGTGGTCAGGCTGGTTCTCAAATAACGTTCCGTAAGAGTTGAGCGGTAGCGTTCTGTTACGCATTCCGAACGTTCCGTTAGAACGACGCTGCCCTGGTGTTCTGCTGCTATTGCGTGGCACATAAGGTCCGTTAGAATTGTTCTGTCCGAACATCCCGCTGGTGTTGCGCATTCCACTGCCTGAAGCTATGACATGGCAGGTTCCGCATGTGCCACCGCCATACACTGCAGTGAGATTTGTAAGATACTGGGGCCGTGCAAAAGACTCCGGCGCACCTGCAAGAATTAGTAATGTCAACAAAAGTAATACAACTATCGTTTTCCTGTTCATATATTGTTTCTTCCTTCTTCTCTCATTTTAGTTTATTTTATTTTCAATTGTGGCACTAAATCATTTATCATGGCGCTTTGCCAGGAGAATCATCGCAAATAATCCGACAAGGGATAATATAATTCCGAATCCTGGTGCTGCGGGTGTCCCCGATGGCGTCACGGTTGTAACCTCCTTAGTTGCGGTATCAACTGGAGTATCTGTTGGTGCCGGGGTCATTGTGTCTATTGGCGTAATGAGCGGCGTTGCAGTTGATAAGAACGGTGACCCTATTGCTGTCAGGGCTGCTGCGGGATCTGTAGAATGGTAAGGCTGGTTTTCAAATAGCATCCCATAGGCGTTGCGCGGCCCGCCGCCATTGGGGTTCACATGGCAGGTGCCGCATGAGCCATCTCCATATACTGCGGTGAGCGCTGTAAAATATTGCCGCCTTGCAAAAGCCTCGGGTGCTCCTGCAAGAATTACTATTAACAAAAGTAATATCACTGCTGTTTTCCTGTTCATTTTGGTTCTCCGTTTTCTCTTTTTCGTATCGTTATAATTCGTGTCGGGATTCCTATTATCTTTCTCTCCAATCCGTTCTGCTGCCGTATATTAGAAGTAATGGAAGTCCAGAGAGGTTAAGTGGTATGGAGTGGTTAAACAATGGACTTCCTCATTATGTAATCTTTTATTACGTTTATTTCATCGTTTAGATCTGTGAAATCCGAACATTCCGGTGGAGTTTCGGATTAACGTTTCGTTAGAGTTCTGGTGTTCGAACATTTCACTGCGGCCACCGGATGCTATGACAGGTGACGTCAGTAATACATTATAATTCGTATTATTCATGGTCAGGGTACCAGTTGAGAGCACTACGCCTTCGTATTTAGACATTGAAAGCGAGATGCTTCCTACTATAGTTGGGGTGAAGCCAGTCTGGTTCGTCCCGCGTGGAGGCAGCGTCAGTACATTTCCGGTAAGAGATTGGTTATCATAGGTTGTTATGTTGAGGGCATATGCCTGACCGGCAAACCTGAGATCCCCCATTGCCTTTGTTGGTGCATTTTGCATGTAATTCCGTATATCGGTTGCAATTCCTGCCCGGGTTTTATTCTGTGAAAGCAATGAACGGATATTACCCGATGACACATCACTCATTTTTATGGCGTTCACATCCAGAACGTGATACACAGTTCCATCCAGCGCAAACCCATGTCCTACGATTAATGGCTCAACAAACGTTCTTACAGATCCTCTTTCTATACCAATGCCCGAGGGCTGGGCAAATACTGTTGCTACTATTGGTGCTGAAACCAGCAAAGTCGCAGTACACAATATCAATATTACTGTTTTCTTCGTTATTTTCATTTTTAATAACCTCAAATTTCTCCTTGGATTGAACGATATATAATTTCGATGCAGAACATTAGTATCAAATAAGCTTTATTTGAGTTCTTTTTTCAATAAAAATCATTTTGAATGTTCGATTTCGTTCATTCTTCACTATTACTCTTTTTTACCATATAATCTCGTACTCAGAGCATTATTATACCTGCAAGTAAGATTTTGATACCTGTTCCCGTGTCGAATATTGTCTGTAAGAATGTTTGGAATTGGGGGGAAATAGAAACAATACAAAAAGTTATGATTACCAATAGGAATTAGAAACAGAAAAAAATATACAGTAGAGGTTTCAGTTATTTGATTTGAGCGTCAGATAACTAATCCTCGAATGTTTGACCAGACCTGCCATGGCTTTGCCTGTAAAATGGCCTGGAACCGTGGCCGCCTGTTACGACTATGCGCCATCCGGTTCTTACTGAAGGAGAAACGATTTGCTTTGACGTCGAGGAGGTGCGTGTTACGGTGAAACTGGCTCCATCGCTTCCCAGGGTTGAAGTCTGGGCTAATGACTGGTCGAGAGAATTTACCATAAATATAGATTGCGCGTTGGCCTGGGCGGGGGTCAGCGAAGTGCCGTCCTTAACAGCCGATAAAGCGCTGAATTGTACTGAGCCGAAATTATCAAGAGGAATGAAAGAATTGCCGCGAACCGGCATTTCCTCGATCCATTCTGCTGAGGATAAGGATGCGGCGTAGGTTACTGTTGTCTGGTAATTCTGGCCGGTAGTACTATCACTCAAAGAGATCGTCCATTGGTTTGCCGATTGCTGGACAATAGAAGCTGTAATGGAATCGCCGGGGTTGATCGTGAGCGGAATTTTCTGGGAGTTCGCCGGCAGCATCTCATACCATGCCTGATAATTGACCTGGCCATTGTTATTGGCTACAGCCTGCGTTCCTGTCTGAATTAAATGATTACCGGTTGTACCTCCAATGCCAACCCATGTTGCATCGGCTGAAGTTCCTGTTGAGCTTACATGCTGGACGTTCCATGATCCGCTTACAGAAGTAAAAGTACCCCCTGTAGCGATATATCCGGCCCAGTTATTGGAGATATTCAGAGATCTTCCGACATTAAGACCTGGATCTGTTGCCTGCTCCGCAGTATAGCCCCTTTCTTTACCAATGCCAGAAGGATAGGCAAACACTGCTATCGCCGTTACTGTCGAAACCAGCATAACAGCAGCAAATAACAATGACCGTTTTTTCGTTATTTTCATTTAATAGCCTCAAATTCCCATTTGGATTGAACGATTAATAAATTCGATGTCGAACGTTATAATGAAAAAGCTTTATTTTGGTTCTTTTTCAGATAAAAACCATTCTGAAAGTTCTATAACATTCGTTCTTCCGTATTCACGCTTTTTTATTATGTTTTTTCTTTTCATGGCGTTTATTATGCCTGTAAGTGAAGATTTTGGTATCCGTGTCTCATACCGGATGTCAGCCTGCGTTGCGGAACCGCCGTTTCTTAGCAGTATGCTTATTATCGCCTTCTCGTTATCGGAAAGAGTATCTATTACCTTTTGCATCTCGCCGGTGATACGGATTTCTTTTGTTTCAGGTTTCGTTTCCGGGATTGCCTCGGTTTCCCGGTCATGTGATTCTTTCTTCTCAGGTATAACTATTCTTTTCTGCATTCTGTGCCTGTAAAATAAGAATGCAGCAATCAGCACAATAATTAGAGATACGACAAGCACATAGGTAAGTGGATTATTTGAGGAATTACTTGATTGAGACGGTACATCCGGAAGTATATAGTCGGCTTTAATCCATGGTGATATTACCCTGTATCCATGAATGGATAAGGTAAGCGAGTCCGCCTTGACCTGTACCTGGTAATTGAGTTCTGGTGGTACATCAATCTTCGTAACCTGAGAACCTGCAGGAAAATCAAAAGTTACGGAATAGTCTGAATAATAACCTTCCAGAGAGAAGTTAAGCGACCATGTATCCGCGCTCTTTGATGTCAGCGCGTCTGTAACTGCATAAAGCTGGTTGGTATTGTTATCAAAGGTGTACTGCGTGTCATTTAAGAAAGGCATATAAGGCAAAGATCCGGGCGTGGCATAACCTGTCAGGAGTACGTTCCCTGAATTGTCTACATAACCATTGAGCAATACCTGCTCCTCGTTTATTGTCCCCTGCTGCGCGTGCGCTCCCGTTATCAGGATTATCAGCAGGAATAAGAATATTCTAAGTTTCATACTGATAAATACAAGATATGCTTATCAAAACATAAAGGCCCCATTTTTCTCATACCTCTCTCCATTTAAAGCTCAAACATTAATCATCAGTAATTTAATAAACACAATTCAAAAGCTTTCCGGTTCATAGTCCGTCACAGGATGAAAGACCATATATGAATTCCCTGAAATTTTCTTGAAATCAGTTTCGAAAAAATGAAATCACCCATAGTTATCCTATTTTATCAATACCCTGTTTCCCATCCCATTCCTCTGGCGTATTATCAATCCTCTTCTCTCAAGTTTATCAAGAAGCCTGCTCACTTTTGGCTCCGAAAAGCCAGTCGTTAATATAAGTTCCCTTTGTAATATCGTACCGCCATCGATGATTTTCTGTAACAATATCTTCTCATCACCATCAAGCAGATTGGCTGCCAGCATGGCTGCACTTTTATTTTCTGATGGTGTTTTAGTTTCTGCTGCTGTATTCTCTTTTAATGGGGACGCTTCGCTTTCATTTGAGAGCAGGAATATATAAAGGAATGACATACCTCCAAACCACGCAGTAATTATCAGGAGCAGCACCTCATTCAGTGAAAAATACGAGACCCCTTCTATCGGGACTGCCTGGCCGTTCTCAAGAACGAGCTGAACAGGGCCTGTCGCCAAGAGCCTGCTGATAAGCAAAAGGACTGAGATGATCAAAACAATAACCGCAATCAAAATATTATGCTTTCCGGTATTTAATTTGAGTTTCATTTGAACCATCATTAAATGTTATTGAATTTTATATCTTTTTCCAAAGAATGGTACTATTGATCACATACAGGCTATTCTATTATTTTGCTGAAGCTTATCGAAGCCACTGCAAACATTATTATATCGAAAATTGCAATGGCCGCAATATCAGGCACAAGATTGCTAATGTCCCCGGTTATCATCAGGCCTCTCACAGCATCCACCGCGTAAGTCAAGGGATTAAAAAACGCGAAGTATTGTAAGACCGTGGGCATCAAATTGATCGGATATAATGAATTACTGACAAAGAAAAGAGGCATGATAAGAGCTTGGCCTATGCCCATGAACCTCTCTCTTGTTTTCATTAAAGATGCTATTAGTATAGAGATGGCTGCAAAACCGCCCGAAACAAAAAATATTATTAAAATCGCCATAAGGAAATATAGAGGATTAAATATAAAATCAACTCCGATAAGCAGTGCCACCGGTATAATTATGAGGACCTGGAAAATCGCCCTCACGCCCGAAGCTATTGACCTCCCTATAACAGTGGCATATCTGGAAGCAGGAGCTACAAGAAGCTTTTTCAGGATACCTGTTTCTCTCTCCCAAACGATGGTTAAGCCATAAAAGACCGAGACAAATATGGTAGATTGCAGCAAAATGCCAGGAGTAATATAATCCAGGTAAGGTATCCCATCAGTAGGTATAGCCTTAACATGGCTCATGACAGTTCCATAAACAGCTAACCATAAAATCGGTTGTATTGCCCTGGTGTATAATTCGGTTCTGTCATGACTGAGCCTTCGAAGCTCAAGTTCTATCATAGCAAACATTTCCCTGAGAGTATCCATCATTGTCAAATTTATCCCTTCCCGCTCATGCTTCTTATCTGCTTTATCTCGCGAATACCGCCGCTCTCCAGGGAAATAGCCCCTGCATATTTTAAGAAAACATCATCCAGGGTCGGTCTGGTCATAGATATTTTATATATAGATATGCCTTCGTTTCTCAGGATCTCCATAACGATAGGCAATGCGGTCTCTGCATCCGTAACAACTACACTGAGCTCAGAATTAGAAATAATAACGTCGCTGACAAAATCTAAATCCTTGATTCTCTTTGAAACACTCTCATCAATATGGTTGTTTAAACTGAATTGAACGACATCTCTCCTGATGGAATGTTTAAGTTCATCAGCCGTACCGAACTTGACCATTTTGCCTCTATCGATTATAGCTATCTCATCAGAATAAAGGTCAGCCTCGTCCATGTAATGTGTGTTAAAAAATACTGTTGTATCATATTCCTTCTTAAAAGATGTCAGCTTCTCCCAGACAGCCTTTCTGGCAGTAGGATCAAGACCCAATGTAGGTTCATCCAGAAATAAAATCTTAGGTCTTATAAGCATGGCGCATGCCATCTCAAGCCTCCGGATCATGCCTCCGGAGTATGTCTTGACAAGGTTGTCCGCAACCGTATCCAGGCCCATACCTTTCAGTGCATCCCGAATAACCATATTCCTGTCTCTTGACGGAAGCCCATAAATTTTGGCGTATATGAGAAGATTCTCAAAACCGCTGATATCAGTCCAGACGCTCATCTCCTGGGGAACGTAGCTGATAACTTTCCTGACTTCGGCATCCCTTTTGGCAACATCGAATCCGAAAACGGATGCTTCACCAGAAGTAGGTTTGAATTGGGTAGTCAAAATCCGCATCAATGTAGTCTTTCCTGAACCATTAGGGCCTAACAGTGCAAAAACATCTCCGGCTTTAACTTTTAGATTAACACCATCCAAAGCCCTGACCTTGCCGCTATAAACCTTAACAAGCTCTTTGACTTCAATTGCAATAGTCATATTTTAAATCTTATGTTTATAAAGTTACAACAGGAATGTCATGGTATCCCGATTTCAAAACTTCGTAAATGATATTGGTCTCGATTTTTTCAATCTCTTTCCATGTTCGTAATTCTTCAACCAGTTTATTGAGAATTATCTGGTCCTGGGCAAAGCATGAAGCTACTATGGAATGAGTAGGGCCCAGGGAAAGCGCTACAAAAAAGAACTCTTTCTTGGAAGCAAGTTTTTCTGCAATTTTTCTTACATCTTTTCCGGGAGCGAGTGTTATTCCTAAAATAAAGACATTTGTATATCCGAGCTTTCGTGGATTGATATTAGCCTGGATTTTAATGTAACCGGCATCTTCGAGTTTATTTCTTCTTCGCTTGACAGTATCATGCGATATCCCGATTTTTCTGGCTATTTCCACATCCTCCAATCTGCCATCCTGCTGTAACAGTTCAATTATCTTCTTGTCTGTCTCGTCCATATTTTACCCCAAAAAGGCCGTGATAAGCTGGTTACTCTTTTCGGCAAGGTCGGTTATTTCGATTTTGCGAAACCCGGCATCTGTGAGCCATTCCCTGTATTGTGCTTCAGTGTACGTGCTTCCTTCTTCCGTGTTTGCCAGCATATTCACGGCAAACATTTCTGCCATGGGGCTTCGTCCCCGCACCATGTCCTCGATGGCGATCATTCCGCCTCTTCTCAATATATTACTTACGCGCTTTACGAGCTTCCTGTTCTCCTTTTCTGAATAGATATGGCAGATATTACCCATAAAAACAATGTCAAATGACTCACCTGCGAATTCATTCACGAACTCGTTTGTGAAATCCCCCTTCCTGAGAGTCAGGTTCCCGACATCCTCCAGTCCGAACCGGGTCTTGACGTAATCAATTGTATCCGGCAAATCATAAAGAACTGCGTTCAAGCCTCTGTTGACAAAAGCTTTTGAGTACTTGCCAGGCCCGCCCCCCAGGTCAAGCACGTTTTTCGCATTTTTCATCCTTTTAAGGCAGTGCTTTACGGTCTCCTCTACGACTTCATCAGGCCTTGATGCCATGGCGTTCATGAAAGCCGCAACATCACGCTCTGCCCTTTCAGGCTTTGCCCCTTTGATAATTCCGGGAAGCTTAAGCCATGCTTCCATTATATCGAGAAAATGGGGAAGAGACCCTCCAACATAATCCTCACCGCGCTCAAGGAAAAATGACCGCGCTTTGTCAGCTATGATATACCTGTCCAGCCTCTTACGGACATATCCCAGAGCGCAAAGCGCCTCAAGCACGATAAACAGTGCCCTCTCGTCGGCATTGAGCACTTTCTTCAGGGCTGCTATATCCTTTTCCTCCGAGAGTGCTTCAAATATTCCTGCCCGCTGGGCGCAGGCCAGCAATACAAGTTTGCTTGCATAGTCTCTTGCAGTTTCAAAATCAAACTCTTCATTCGATGTCCACATTTTTGCCATATTACGTCTTGCCTCTTTCTTGCGAATTTTTCGCACAAACTATTAAATATGTGAGTAGACTATCGTATGGTTCGATTCAATATATTAATTTATCTAACATTATTGAGATTGCTATGCCCCAAAAAGAAAAAACCGATAATTACTCGATAGAAGTGCGGAACCTGACAAAAAAGTTCGGCAGCTTTACAGCCGTAGATGATATTTCCTTTTCAGTAAAACGGGGGGAAACCTTTGCGTTTCTCGGGCCCAACGGCGCCGGGAAAACTACCACAATAAAGATGCTCACAACTCTTCTTCACCCCACTACCGGGACAATGCTAGTGAACGGTTACGACCCGATTACGAACCAGGATGCAGTGAGGCGCTCTTTTGGAATAGTGTTCCAGGACCCAAGCCTTGATGACGAGCTTACCGCTTACGAGAACATGGAATTCCACGGCGTGCTTTACAGGGTGCCTGATAAAATATTGGGGAAAAGGATCGAAGAACTTCTTAATTTCGTAGAACTCTGGGACAGGAAAAATGATATTGTTAAACACTTCTCCGGCGGAATGAAGAGGCGGCTTGAGATAGCACGAGGACTTTTGCATACCCCGGAAGTATTATTCATGGATGAGCCTACCATCGGACTTGACCCACAGACGCGCAATTCCATCTGGAAATACCTGAAAAATTTAAACGGCACCGAGGGTATTACAGTATTTTTCACTACCCATTATATGGACGAAGCCGAGCGAGTTGCCGACCGTGTGGCAATTATAGACCAGGGGAAAATCGTTGCAGAAGGGAGCCCCGAGGGTCTCAAGACAAAAACAGGTACAAAATCGCTGGAAGAAGCATTTCTTTCCCTGACCGGCAAAAAAATACGCGAGGAAGAAGCAGGAAGTATTGACCAGATGCGGATGAACCGCAAGATGTGGAGCAGATAATGATAAGAACAATTTACATACTCTGGCTAAGGCAGATAAAGAGATATATCCGTTCACGCTCAAGGATAATTGGCTCACTCGGGCAACCGGTTCTTTTCCTTCTTGCACTGGGATACGGCTTTGGTCCAGTATTCCAGAAAGCAGGCCAGGGAAATTATCTTGATTTCCTTGCTCCCGGAGTTATTGCCATGACTATTCTATTTACAGCAATTTTTTCAGGGATGGAGATCATATGGGATAAGCAGTTCGGATTCCTGAAAGAAACGCTTGTCGCTCCTGTATCGCGGCTTAATATCATGATAGGCAGGACACTTGGCGGCGCGACCGTTGCGACAGTTCAGGGCATTATAGTCTTTATTATATCGATCGTTGCAGGATTTCGGCCCGCAAATCTCACGTACCTGCCCGTTGCTTTCCTGGTAATGGCACTGACAGCCTTGCTTTTTACCGCAATGGGTACGGCGATAGCATCGCTCCTTGAAGATATGCAGGGGTTCCAGATGATTATGAATTTCCTTGTTATGCCCATCTTTTTCCTTTCCGGCGCCCTGTTCCCGCTTGCTGGACTTCCCAATTCGATTTTCATTGCGGCAAGCGCAAACCCGCTCACTTATGGAGTCGACGGCTTAAGAGGCGCTCTTGGGGGTCAGCTTCATTTCGGTTTCGGTATTGATCTTGGGGTGCTTGCAGGTGTTACAGCGCTCTTCCTTGTAATCGGAAGCTACCTGTTTTCAAAAATCGAGATTTGATATGTTTGGAAGAAATTATTAAATATTTAATTTAACTATCGTGTTAAAAATCGTAAATAAGAAAGCAAAAGGAGTTAATCATGAAAATTGTAGGAATATCGGGCAGCCCGAGAGCAAAGGGCAACACCGAAATACTTGTACAGGAAGCGTTGAAAGCGGCATCTGAATCTGGTGCTAACACAGAATTAATCGCTCTTTCAGGAAAGAAAATCAAGCCATGCACCGGTTGCGGGGCGTGCCGTACTGAAAGCTCAAAAGGAATTTGCGCCATAAAAGATGATGATGTGCCGGGAATTTATGAAGCTATGAAAAAAGCAGATGGCATAATCGTAGCTTCACCTGTATATTTCCTTTCTGTGACTGCCCAGCTCAAGGCTCTTTTTGACAGGAGCATCATATTGCGATATGCAAAAGGCACGCCGCAGGACAGGCCGGGGATTCCGGGCGGTCCCGAATTTCTTTTAAAAAACAAGGTAGGTGGCGCCATAGCAGTGGGCGGAGGCAGGGATGGAGGCCAGCTTTTTACAATAAATTCCATACTCCAGTGGATGCTTTTGCAGAACATGATCGTGGTGGGCAATAACTACGGTATGGGCGGGAGCGCCAAGGCCGGAATGAAGGGTGATGTCACAAATGACGAGATTGGTCTTGCGATGGCAAGGCATGTCGGCCTGCGCGTGGCAGAGGTCGCAGGAATAATCAGGGAATAAGGGGCTGTGTGAGGTCTGATTGAAAATTTAGTACTCTTGGCGTGTTTTGCGGTGCAGGATTTTCCACCGCAAAGGCGCAAAGTACGCAAAGAATTTGCTTAACATCGCTTTTTTAAGTTCCGAGATTCGAGACACCTAAACTATTTTATAGGATGAGTATCAACCTTAATTCAGGGAGCATAAATTGGAGGTCAATATGAAAGTTAAACCCATTCCTGAAGGTTTCCACACGCTTACAACAACTCTTGTTGTTCGCGATGCGGTGTCGGCAATTGAATTTTACAAAAAGGCGTTTGGTGCAAGAGTCCGCGGGATTTTTTACGGCCCGGATGGTAAAACCATATTTCATGCCGAACTTGAAATCGGTGATTCGATACTGATGCTTATGGACGAGTTCC
>JAPMTY010000005.1 GCA_026552835.1 Candidatus Methanoperedens sp. | reverse complement strand
TTTTGAAATCCGGATGGAGTATATCGAGGGAACGACGCTTAAAAACATTGTGAATCCCTCGCTTTCCGAAGAAACAGGAAAGCTTATCGGACGCCTTCATACATGCGGAATTATACACGGCGACCTTACAACGTCCAATATTTTGTATAAGGATGGGAAGCTGTTCCTGATAGATTTTGGTCTTGCGTATCTTGATAAGACGCTGGAAGCAAGGGGCGTGGATATACATGTGCTTTTCCAGACGTTTGAGAGCACGCATGAAAACCATGAAGAGCTTATAGAAGCTTTCAAGAACGGATATGCGATGACTTTTGAGGATGCAGGGAAAGTCTTTGAGCGAGTGGTAGAGATTGAATCCAGGGGAAGATACGCTTGACTTAGGTATGGATAGATTTTCTGGCTTTATTCTGATTTTGCAGAGTTGAAGGTGAAAAATAAGTAATTCTGAAAACGCTCACTGAAAAAGAAGTTGCAGAGGTCATATTAACTTATTACAATGGTATAAAATTAAGTTACCAATGGTTTTTGGATAGTCTTGGTAACTGCCGTTATGGGTTCATTAAGATAAGTATATGATTATTCCAATAGTAGCTGGTTGATATGAGCATTGAATATACGGGGATTAATAAACAAACCGCAGAAGGAGAGGTAAAGAATTTTCTTGAATCCTGCCCTGATGGTGCAATATTCAAGATGGTGATAAATTCAAAACGGGGTTATCTCAGAATCAAGATTAAAAACCCTGGCAAAAGCAGGATAAGAAGATTAATCGGAAGATTCCGGAGAAAAAAGTCAAATCCTTAACATCAAAAACCCAGGATATCAATAGCAATATCCCCGAGAGCGTATATTATCAGTGATATGAGAACAGCGATTACAATTATATGGATTTGCTTGTTATGATTGTAAAATGCGGTTTCAACTATTGTGATAAGAATCATAAGCAATACGCCGAGGATGAGACCCAGCCCGAGGCGCAGTGCAATATCAGATAATACCTGAATCATGACTCTTGAAATTGCTCCTATTTGATATAATCTTATTCTTAATCTATTCTTAACAAAAACTATTCAAACATAGTAAACCAATTATAGCCTATGAAGACTGAGATAATTGTAGGCATAAGCGGCGCTTCAGGTGTCCAGTACGGCATACGGCTTCTTGAAACCCTGAAAAAAATGAAAGGATTCGAGACCCATCTGGTCATTTCCGAATCCGCGAAAAAACTTATTGAGATAGAGACAACTCTTTCAGTCCGCAATGTGGAGAAACTGGCTGATAACGTTTATGACGATTATGATTTTACAGCGCCGATTGCAAGCGGTTCCCACAAGAACAAAGGTATGGTTGTGGCGCCTTGCAGTATGAAGACCCTTGCATCAATCGCCAGCGGAATGTCCGATACATTGATTTCAAGAGCTGCCGACTGCTGCCTTAAAGAAAAACGACCTCTTGTTCTAATGACGCGTGAGACGCCCCTGAATTTGATACACATAGAGAACATGAAAAGAGCATACGAGGCTGGAGCATCCATACTTCCTGCGTGTCCTGCTTTTTATACAAAACCCAAAACTATCGATGAACTCCTTGATTTCATGGCAGGCCGCGCTTTCGACCTACTTTCAATTGAGCATAATTTATACAAGCGGTGGCGTGAATGAGTTTGCGGGGATTCTTAGAACAGCTTAAAACCGAAGGGAAACTCAAAGAAGTCACAAAACGCCTCTCGCCTGTATTTGAGGTATCGGCATCGGTAGGGAAAGAGCCTACCCTGTTTACAAATGTCGACGGATCAAGAGTGGTCATGAATATCCTGGCGTCAAGAGATTTGCTTGCTGAAGCGCTCGGCATATCCCCTGAAAAAATTATTGAATATCTTTCCTCATGCTCAGCCGAAGGCGATGTAAAGCTCGTGAAAGATTCGCCCACAAAAGAAATCACAGGAAAAGCAGACCTTACAAAGCTTCCCATCCTCACGCATTTTGAGGGTGACGGCGCCCCGTATATCACAGCCGGAGTGGTGGTTTCGGAATATGAAGGAATTATGAATGCCTCAATACACAGGCTGCGTGTAATCGGAAAAGACAAGTTAGCAGCGCGGCTTGTTGAATTCAGGCACACGTATAATCTTCACAAAAAAGCCGCGGAACACGGTGAGCCGCTCCCTATAGCAGTAGTTATCGGAATTGACCCAGTGACCCTGTTTGCCATCTCAACCCGCGTGCCTGAGGGGAAGGAATTTAATTATGCCTCGGCGCTAAAAGGTGAACCGGTTGAATTATTCGAATGCAAAAACGGCATCAAAGTCCCTCATGCAGAGATAGTGCTTGAGGGATATATCCATCCTACCGAACTTGTGGATGAAGGGCCGTTCGTAGATATCAGTGGCACATACGATATAATCAGGAAACAGCCAGTTATTAACCTGACAAACATGATGCACAGGAGCGACCCCATTTACCATGCCCTGCTTCCCGCGGGAAGCGAACATCATATCCTGATGGGGATTCCGTATGAACCCCTGATTTTCAATGAAGTGAAAAAAGTGGCAGATATCAGGAATGTGGCACTCACGCCGGGCGGATGCTATTATTTCCATGCTGTAATACAGATTCATAAAACAAATGATGACGAACCAAAGAAGGCAATAGATGCAACATTTGCTGCCCACAAAAGCTTAAAACATGTCGTGATTGTGGACGAGGATATTAATATTTACGACCCGAATGATATCGAATTTGCAATAGCGACACGTGTGAAAGGCGATGAGGATGTTTACATTTATCCGAATGTGAGGGGAAGCACGCTTGACCCGCGTTCTGATAATGGCATCGGGACAAAGATGGGTATAGATGCAACGATGGATTTGAGCAAGAAATGGAAGTTTGAGAGGGCAAAACGGCCGCAGATTGACCACAGATAGAGAAGAAGTAAATAAATATGCATCAGTGGATTATCTCAAAGATATTCATGAAGGTTAAAAATGTCGGATGAAAAAAAGAACTTACCGAAAGGAAAATTCTTGCTTTACTATGTACCTTCAAAGTGGCCCTCAACCACAAGATTCCGCAACTTTAACTATAATGAATATTCAATTAACTATCAGACATCATCATTACTACGGTCAATTGAATCGCGTTTTGAAAAAATAGATCTCTTGTGGAATCATTTTAATGAGATAAGAAAAATTCAACCTAAAGAAAATGATGTTGCCGAAAGAGAAGGATATGTTAATCCAATATATTCAAAATTAATGACTGCTATATTTGAAGCAATTCTGAATGAATTTTACAGTATAAATGATAATGTCGCAAAAATTCTCATGAACATTTTCCCGAAGAAAAATTTGCCTGAACGTATGTCTAAATTAATCGCAAGAGTTGAAACTTATGCTCTACCTGGAACATTAACTAGAGTTATAATGGCTTATAATACGTATAAATCTTTGAATGCCATAAGGACTGAATCGAGTCATTTTTCATCTGGATTTATAGTTCCTGGCGATGCCATTTGTTACTTTAGCGATAAATCTGGTCCGACAACTAAATCAAATGGTAATGCCATCCTTATAGATGACGTCGAGAAATTCTACACAAATCAATTAACTGAAACATCCTCATTCGTTGATAAGATATTTGCTTATTTGGAATCAAGCTTGACGAATAACAATAGGTCGATACGGATTTGTGGGGTATATGGGAACTTATTATATCAGCGTTTGGAGAGTTATATGGATTGGAAAACAGGGCGAGAAGGAGTATGCACACCGATTTGGAAAGAAAATACGAAAGCCGATGAGTGCCCTCTGGCAATGAGTTGTAAAGCATATAAAAATTATCTTATAGAAAACAAGATAGATCAAGTATCATAGGATTATTTGTTAATAAGAGGAAATTAAAATGCTGACCTATAAAGATTTATTAAACAAACCCATCTGCGTTTATCTGCGTTCATCTGCGGTTCGTGATTTCGATATGTATAGCCTGCATCGGATTCCTATCGGCGCGCCGAACAGTCAAAAATATTTGTATCTGAGTTCGTACGAGTTCGTATTGAGTTCGTTGTCTATTTTTTATCTCGCTTTGTGCTCGTTGTGTTCATCTGCGGTTAATAATCAGTTCACCGCAAAGATCGCAGAGAACGCAAAGCTGGGTGGTAATGCCCTTTGCGAACTTTGCGCCCTCTGCGGTGAAATTTTTACATTACGCTTGTCACTGCATGCCGGTCACGGAGGCATAGATGTATCTCACGCCTGAAGAAGAAAAGCTCTTCAATGGGGAGCACGGCCCGACTTACCAGAAAGCGATTGAGATTCTCGCTGCCCTCGGGGACATTTACGATGCTGACAGGCTGATTCCAATAAAAAGCGCCCAGATAGCAGGCGTCTCGTACAAGACCATAGGCGATGCCGGTCTTGAATGGATATCAGACTTGAAGGGAAAAGTAGCTGTCCCTTCGATTCTTAATCCCGCAGGGATGGACCTGGAATGCTGGAAAGAAATGGGCATTTCAGAGGATTTTGCGAAAAAACAGGAAAAAATAATCAAGGCATATTCAGCTCTCGGCGTGAGAATCGAATGTTCCTGCACTCCGTATAATATCTTTGATAATCTGGCAGGCTTCGGAGACCATGTGGCATGGAGTGAATCTTCAGCAATTTCGTACGCCAACTCGGTCATCGGGGCGAGAACGAACAGAGAAGGCGGACCGAGCGCCTTGTCGGCTGCGCTTATTGGAAAAACGCCGAATTACGGTTTTCATCTTGATGAGAACCGGAAACCCGTTGTATCGATAATAGTCGAAACAGACCTCCATGATGCTGATTACGGGGCGCTCGGGTACATCGTCGGCGAGATGGTTGGCGATAAAGTGCCTCTTTTTAAACTTAAATCAAAGCCATCGAAGGACGAACTCAAATCACTCGGCGCCGCAATGGCAGCTTCCGGGGCGGTGGCGCTGTACCATGTTGAAGGTGTGACCCCTGAAGCAGGAAAATACGAGGCGCCGGAAGAAAAGATTACAATCGAAGAAAACCAGATAAAAGAGGTTTATTCAAAGGGCGAGCCGGATTTGATAGCATTCGGCTGCCCTCACAGCAGCGTCAGCGAACTTGAAAGGCTTGCCCGGCTTTTAAATGGCAAGAAAGTAAAAAAAGAGGTCTGGATTTGCACCTCGCGCGCCATAAAAAATAAGCATCCTGAATTAATTAAGCGAATCGAGAAAAGCGGTGCAAAAGTTTTTTGCGATACCTGCATGGTTGTCTCTCCTGCGAGCGAGAGGTTTAGCTGCATGATGGTGAATTCGGGGAAGGCGCATAAGTATGTGCCGAATTTGTGCGGGGTAAAGAGTATTCTTGGAAGGACTGAGGATTGTATTGAGGCGGCGCTGAAAGGGTAAAAATGAAAATCGCAGTTACCAAACTCGAAGAAAAATCAGAAGGCATCCCTGAGCTTTTCAGGCGATACGGCCATGAAGCGGTCATAGTATCAACCATGCGCGCCGTGCCGCCCACCGACCACGCTCCTCTTTCCCGCCTGGCTGAAATGATTTCAAAGAATAAAATTGACATCCTGGTTTTCACAAGTTCGCTTGGGGTTGAAAAACTTTTTGAAATAGTAAAACCCGGGAAAAACGTGAGAATCGTAAGTGTAGGCCCTAAAACCGCAAAAAAAGTAGAGGAATATGGACTGAAAAGTGAAATTATTGAAAAATTCTCATCAGGCCACTTTGCAGAATATCTCGGCGACATAAACGGCAAAACAATCGGCATCGCCCGCGCCGATGTGCCGAACCCGGAACTGGTAAGCTCCCTGTCAGCCGCAGGTGCTATAGTAATCGAGGCGCCGGCATATCGGCTTGTAGCAGGCGACAGTATTGTAGAAGTATTAGACGATGTTGATGCAGTGATTTTCACCAGTGCCAAATCCTTTGAACTTTCAGGCTTCGCGCCTGAACATGCAAAAAAGCTCAAAGTAATTGCAATAGGACAAAAAACCGCCGATGCGATGAGAAAACATGGAATAAATCCGGACTTCGTGGGGAACGGCACGCTTGAAGATTGTTTATTTCAACTATGATTTTAACTCAAAAGGATTGTCCACGCTTGCAAATAACGCCATTATGCTGATGCGCCCTGTCATTGTATCATCCACTTTTGCGCCCCAGATAACCCTTTTTGTGCCCGGGAGATTCTGTGCCATCAACTCGCCAATTCTTGCAACTTCCTCAAGCGTCAGGTCCTGCCCGCCTGTGATATGTATGAGCAAACCGTGAGCGGAAGAAAGGTCGGGAATGTCAAGAAGCGGGGCGGCTATCGCCCGCAATACCGACTTTTCAACGCGGTCTGCTCCTTCCGCTTCCCCGATCCCGAAAGATGATATTCCGCCTTTTTCAAGAACGGCTTTTAAATCCGCAAAATCAAGATTCATAAGGCTTGGCTCGGTGATGGTTTCTGTTATGCTTTTGATGAATGCCCCGATAAGGGCGTTCGCTACTGCAAAAGCAGTCTTGAGAGGCAATTTCCCGGCCACCTTCCTCAATTTCGTGTTATCTATCAATACGACAGAATCGCAGTTCTGCGAGAGGGCAGCGATTTCCTTTTTTGCATTTTCGCGCCTGAGTGATTCTATTTCAAAAGGCATGGTCAGGCATGCGATGGTAAGTGCGCCCAGACTGCGGGATATTTCAGCGACCACGGGCGCAGTACCCGTACCTGTGCCCCCGCCAAGACCCGCAACGATGAATACGATGCCGCTGCCTTCAAGTTCTTTTTTTATTTCTTCTGCGCTTTCTCGCGCACATTCCGCGCCAACTTCTGGGAATCCCCCGCATCCCTTACCCTTGCTCCTCTCTTTTCCCAAAAGCAGCAATTTATCAGCACGCTGCAAAACAAGATGCGTTATATCGGTGTTAGCTGCTATTGTTTTTGCGCCTGCTATACTTTTCTGGGATAGATATGTGATGATATTGCAGCCTGCGCCGCCAAGACCGATTACAGAAACGGTCGGTCTTGATGCTTTCCTGATATCTGTTAATTCCACCGTCATCTTAGAAGTTTAATATAGTCTCATTGATATAATTAGTTTTCTGCGTTTTCCAGATAGATTCAAAACTTCTTATGACGAAAACACTTTTTCCTGGTCATTGAAAAATGTTTTTAATTTGATTTTGGCTGTTTTGGGGCAATAAGATTTCGAAATACTCAACAGACCACACGGGAATTCGCTGCAATCAAAACAATATTTTACATTCTTGCTGCTGGTGCATTCATAAATGACGCAAATTTTTTCAATCTGGTTTTCCGCATCGCACCCGAGGCATACGTTTTTGAAATTTTTGCAAACCTCACATGCTATCCCGCACCTTCCAATTTCTATATCCATTTTTTTATCTCCGTTTTTTACTATCCTAAGCCTATTCTTTCTTTGTTCGATTACTTATAATTAATGTTTAATTCTATAAACTACGAACAATATTTTTTTGGGGAATAATTTATATTCTTATCTGGAGACTCAGGATGCATGCGTATCGGAGTCATTGCAATCCAGGGAAATGTAGAAGAGCACGTTGAAGCCCTGAAAAGGGCATTAAGACAGGCAAAACTGGATGCAGAAATCGTAAAGATAAAACATAAAGGAATTGTCCCAGAATGCGATGCATTAATTCTTCCGGGCGGTGAAAGCACCACGCTTGGAAGGCTCATGGAACGGGAAGGCATCTCATCCGAAATCAGGAAAGCCTCTGATTCAGGAATCCCTGTAATGGGAACATGCGCTGGACTTGTGCTGCTTGCAAAACACGGGGATGAACAGGTTGAAAAGACAAAACAGTCTCTGCTTTCACTTATGGATGTCCGTGTCAACAGGAACGCATTCGGGCGGCAGAAAGAATCCTTTGAATCACCGGTGGATTTTAAAGGGCTAAGGTATCCCTTCAATGCAATATTCATCCGCGCGCCGTGTATTACGGAGGTGGGAAAGGGCGTGGAAATCCTTTCATCATATGGGGGACATATTGTTGCCGCAAGACAGAAAAACCTGCTCGCCCTGGCATTCCATCCAGAATTGACAGAAGATTTGAGAATACACGAATATTTCCTGAAAATGATAAAATAAAATTATCAGGGCTTTTTTATTCTTCTGGTAATTTTATCAATTCTTTCCTGATAAGATTTCTTAAGCTCCTCATACTCTTCATCCAGCATGTTCCCAGATTCGTATTCCTTATTCAATTCGCTGAGCTTGGAAAGGGTTTCGTCCTTCATTCCCTCAAGTTCGTCCTTTGTTTTTCCCTCAAAATCGGTATCTTCCGTTTCAACCGGTTCAGGAGTTGTAGTTTCCCCGGCGGCTTCTCCACCTGTTTCCTCAACAGTCTCATCCACGGTTTCTTTGCGCTTCAGAGAGTTCCTGATTTTTTCTTCAAATTGCCGGATCTTTTCATTATTTTTCCTGATAAACATATATGAAAACACAAGGATTACAACGAGCCCGAGAATCACATAACCTGCAATTCCGGAAGGAGTGGCAGCTGATTTTGAGATTTCAACTGTAATCTCTTTGAATTGAGGAGGGTCTGACCACCTGTTAATAATTGAATTATCCGCTTCGCCAATTTCCTGAGGAGTGATTTTGTTTCCATTTTCGTCAAACAATGCAATCGAATTGTCTTTCGCTACGGTTAATTTAAGTATAAACAGTGGTAATCCTTTTATTGGTACATATTTGTAATTTATTAGTGTGGGGTATGTCAGCTTCTTGGAAAAGTATTTTGATTGTGTAACCATTCCTGTATTTTCTGCTGGCAGTAAATATTCCACAAGATATAACGTTGCTGTATCATTTGCTTTTATAAAATCTTTCCAACTGATGATATTTCCGTTCTGAGTCAATTGAAGAGGAGTCGGTGTTGCTCCCATTACCATTTCTGTTTTTCCCACACTGAATCCTTCGGCACCATCAGGCACCCATGTTCTCAGAGAACCGTTAAAATTCTTAGTCCCTATATTTTTAAAAGCCAATGTTTCACTTATGAATAATTTATTCTCAGATTGCAGTTGAACAGCATCAATTACTATCAAATGCTGTACTAATACAATATCCTGCTCTGATTCCGTACTATTAATCAAATCCGGTTGTGGTGTGGATATATTTGTTATGGATATATTGCCAGTCATCCCTGGAAATCCATAGGCTGTATTGATTAAAAGAATAATCAAAAACATTGATATCATATATTGTTTTATTTTTTTCATTATCATCTGTCCGTTTAATATACTATTTTGATTGATATATTTTGTTATTTGAAACACAACTTGGATGCAGAAAATCTGATTTCATTTATCAAAACATGCAAAATACAGGCACTCTTCCCGTGAAATCTGAGGTATTTCCACACTGCCATCGCAGAACACCGCCGGAGCATCCCTGATAAGTACGCAGGGTGTGCTTTCATCAGCCTCGCCCATTATTATTTGTGCCGCAGAAACAAGATTATCTGCAGTGGCGCGCCGCGTTATCAAAAGTGGTTTTCCGAAAAGGTCTTTTCTTCCTCTCATATCCTCCACAGGCTCAATCCCGGCGCAGCCAAGCGCAATACCCACACACCCGAGACGCAGTGGCTGAGTCCTGCTATCGCCGATTATCACCGCAAGGCTGCACCTGTATTCCTTCATCAGTTTCTCCCGGATCTCAATAGCGCTTTTTTTCGGGTCTTCAGGCAGCAATACAACATGCCCTTCAGGCGCATTGGAATTATCTATTCCGGCGCTTGGCGAAAGCACTCCTTTTGTAATGGTTACCACAACCCCCGGTATCCCACCCAGAATCTCATCGGATTCACGCATAATAAGTTCCATTTTCCTGGGGTCGTTTTCATATAGCTTTGAGAGTTCAATCGCTTTTTCAGACGGAACTACGCTTTCAAGGTCTATGACCCTTCCTTCAGCACTTGCCACTGCCGATTCGGCAAAAACGAATATATCGTTATCCTGCGGTGAAATTCCGCCTGCTTTCATGGCCTCAACCAGGACAGAAGCCATATCGTCGCCCGGTTTTATGAGCGGTGTTTTTATTCCGAATAATTGCATGTTCCAAACTCCTTCATTATTTTTATGGCGCAGAAATCCCCGCACATAGTGCACGGCCCCTCAGAAGGCGCCAGAGCCCTTGCTCGCTCGCTGTCGATGGCATAGTTCATCTGCCCTTCCCAATCAAGGTTTGCCCTTTTTCTTGCAAGGTTTTTATCCTTCTCATCCAACCCGTATTTTATCGAATCGCCTATATGCGCAGCTATCTTAAAAGCGATAAGCCCTTCCCTTACCTGCTCAGGGCCTGGAAGCCCGAGATGCTCGGATGGCGTGATATAGCACAGGTAATCCGCCCCGGCGCCGCTTGCCATGCTCGCTCCTACGGCTCCGGCTATATGGTCATATCCAACAGCAATGTCTGTAGGCAGAGGTCCTGCCACAAAAAGCGGAAAATCCGACTTGCTTTTATGGAACTTTACATACTTTGCTATCCTGTCTGCACGCACATGCCCTCCCATGCCCTCGATAATCACCTGTACGCCCGCCCCGTTAGCTCTTTTTGCAAGGTCCACGTTCTGTTTAATTTCGGTAAGCTGCGCCTTATCCCGCATATCGTGAATGCACCCGCTTCGCATGGTGTTTCCGAGTGAGAGCACGATATCATGCTTTTTCAAGATTTTTAAAATCTCATCGAAATTTTCGACAAACGGGTTTTCACATTTGTTTATCATCATATAGGCGCAGGTAATCGACCCACCTTTTGAGACAACGCCCATTATCCTTTTCCTTTTTTTCAGAGCGCCAAGAGTTTCACTATCAATGCAGTGAAGTACAAAAGAACTCACTCCTTCCTCCGCCTGCTGATTCAAATTCTGGATAATATCCCCGGCGGTCATGTTTCCAAGACCTTTTTCGGCGGCGGTCTGGTATATTGGGACAGTGGTTATGGGAAGTCTCGTATTATCAAATATTTTCCGGCGTATCTCTGAAATATCCCCGCCCATGGAAAGGTCGGTTATCGTATCCGCGCCGTATTTTTCCGCGAGCTTTGCTTTTTTTACCTCTTCATCAGGATTTATTTTTAAAGATGATGTCCCGATATTAACATTCACTTTTGTTGCAAGTCCTTTGCCGATGCCGACCGAGCATTCTCCCCGGCTCATGATAATCACGCTTCCATTTGCAACTCGCTCAAGCAGAACCTCGATATCGATATTCTCAAGCCTGGCAACCGACATCATTTGTTCAGTTATAGTGCCTTCCCTTGCAGATTCTACCTGCGTTTTCATATTATGCCTGCCATTTCAAGAATATCTTTTGTTTTTTCATGGTTCCCGATTGGCATTATGTGAACGCCGCCGCACATGCCGTGTAATTCTTTTATTAATCCTGCAGCTATTTCCATCCCCTCGGTTTGGGGATTCCTGGCATTTTTCATCCGGTCAATCAAATCTTGAGGGACTTTGATGCCTGCAATATTTTTATTAAGGAACCGGGCACTTTTTTCGGATTTCAGCGGGATTATACCTGCTATAATCCGGCTTTTGTCAAATCCAATTTCTTTTATCCTATCCAGAAAGACTGAGAATTTGTCTATATCAAAAACAGCCTGGGTCTGGATAAAACGTGCACCCTGGCTTATTTTTTTCTCAAGTTTAATAAGAGCAATTTCACTCAGTTCAATATTTGTCACGGCTCCGGCGCAGAAATTTGTACTGCCATCCAGCCTGTTGCCTGAAAAATCAAAACCATTGTTGAGCTTTTGGACAAGACCAAGAAGCTGCACCGAATCCATATCATACACAGGTTTAGCGCCTTCATGGTCACCTTTTACGGGATGGTCGCCTGAAATTATCAGGACGTTTTTTATCCCGAGCGCATATGCCCCGAGAAGTTCGGACTGGAGCGCAAGCCTGTTCCTGTCCCTGCATGTCAGGTGCATTATCGTTTCATATCCTTTGCTTTCAAGGATGCTGCACGCCGCAACCGGGCTCATCCTCATAACAGCCCGCTGGTTATCGGTGACATTGATTGCATCTGCAAATCTTATCATGCCTGCGTCTTTCACCAGGGTCGCAACCTCGGTTCCTTTTGGCGGGCTAATCTCTGCTGTAACTACGAATTTACCCTCGTCCAGCTTTGACCCGAAGCTCAAACCGTCTGCCTCCGCTTCTTCCTTGAATGGTCTTTTGGTTCATGGATGTTCCCAGGATTTTCAAGCTTCCCGAGTTTCTTCTGGCGTTCGTATATTTCATCCCAGGCACATGTACGTTCATCAACTTCGCATTTTCCTTCCATTGCGCCGCCGCATGGCCCGTTCAAAAGCCCTTTGGGACACTTCGAAACAGGGCAGATTCCCCCGAATTCCCAGACAGTGCATTCACCGCACATGCCGCACAATTCTTCCATCGTATCTTCAAGGCGCACCCCTCCGAGGGATTCAGTATCAAGCGCCGGATAAACCTGCCTTTTTGAAAGACTTGAAATTACCGATACCCCTCCACCGCATGACATAACCAGCAGTGAATCCGACTTTCCAATCCCCGGATTTTGGGCAAGAATATCTTCCCACGAACTTATACTGCAGGCAGAACTCATGACCGTCCATCCGACAATGTTTTTCCCGGCTCTTTTGAGTCTTTTTTGCATTTCGAGAACTTCAGGTTCGCCGCCGACATGTAGCTTTGTTGCGCATTTCCCGCACCCGATTATGAATATATTTCTCTCTTTGAGCGCCCTCAGGATTTCACTGAATTCTTTCTGGCTTGAAATTATCATTCTTATCTTGAATATCCAAAAACCGAATCGTTTTTCTTTTTTATCAGTTCACTTAGCATTTCCGCAATTAAAGGCAATTCTCTTACCTGGTGTTTGATTTTCATAATGAGTCTCTCAACCTGCAGCTGCGTTCCTGTTATGACAATATTTACCCTATCAATTTCATGCGATACAGCCTCGCGCGGGAGAGCCGCATCTCCACCCCTTGCAAGCATTTCCTGTTTTATAATCAATGCTTCTGTTGTGGTTATGTTCTTCAGCATGATATTATACAAAACCGTTTTATTTTTCATGACCTCGGTTCCTGCCCGTGTCGTTCCGATGGAACGCATTGCCCTCGCGCAGTCTTCTTTATTTATTATCTCAAGCACTTCGGCTTCAAAAACCCCTGAGCTAACCACAGGCACTTTTGCCCTGACCCTTTCTGCGACCCTGACAGCGTCCACGGTAGGCGCCACATCGTGTGTCCTGATGATATGAGCGCCGTTTCTTACGGCAATCGCCGCTGCGGCAAGGCTCCCATACAACCTCTCATTTGCAGGTTTATTTAGCGTTTCCCCTATGAAGGACTTCCTGGATATTGCTGCAAGTATTGGTTTTTCAAAAATACGAAGCCGTTGTATTGTATCTATTGTCTCATAATCGTACATCGGGAGTTTCTCCGGAGTCCACTTCCCGATGGCAGGGTCTATGATAATGTTATCAGGGGATATTCCATCGCTTTCGGCTGCGGATATTATCCTGTCAAGTGAATCCATCACTGCATTCATGCCAACGGGGTCGCCCGGGACTTTATTGCTCGTCATCAATATCACAGGGCAATTATGTTTTTTTGCGACTTCAATCATGTTTGGGTCTGCTGTAAAACCGCTGACATCATTGATAATTTCCGCTCCAGCGCCAAGTGCTTCCCCGGCTATATCCGCAAACATCGTGTCCACCGATACAGGAACAGCAATATCCTGTAATTTCTTGATTGCCGGAATAAGCCTCGACCGTTCTTCTTCTTTTGAAATTTTATGAGCGAGCGGCCATGTGGAACGGGCACCCACATCAATAAAATCCGCCCCTTCGTCTATCATCTTTTGGGCAGCATCAAGAACCGAATCCGAAAGAACAACAGAACCCTTATAAAAAGACTCGCTACTTAGATTTATTACACCCATTACTCTTACAGGTTGATTGTCCCCGACTTTCAATCCTGCAATGGTTTTTTCTATCACGTTTTACCATAATGGTTTTTGAACATTCATAAGGTTTGCGCATTTTAGTGGTATAAAATCTTTTGATGTTGTTAAATCAAAAAGCAAAATAGCCACTGAGACACGGAGGCCACAGAGTTATTATTTCTCTGTGTTCTCTGCGCCTCTGAGGCTAATATTTTGCGTCAAAAACCAACTATTTTAAAGTCCTGCATTTTAGAAAAAAGGAATTTTATATACAAATAAGATTTTGGTTTTCAATATAACTGTCTCTTTATTCTACCCCTTTATTTCTTTTGGAAAAATTTAATTATTAACATCATTATTATGATGAAAAATTGCATTGTGAAATCCGCCTAAGTATAACGATTATTAATTCATCATGAAGCCAAACGATGAAAAATTGACCGATTTTTTATTTTTTTGATAGTTATTTCAATTATAAAGCATCATTTCAACTGGAAACATACAAACAAATTTGCCGATATAATATATTATCATAAATATCTGGCTATTACAAGGCTGACTTCAAATAATACAACAAGCGCCGCAGCCACAATCACTTCCGAAATGGCTGAAGGGTCGGGCGAGACGAATAATGCAAACGCCAGGAGGATGCCATATACCGCTATACGTTTTCCCCTGACATATTCATATTTCAAAAGACCCATCTTGATGGCAAAAACCATAAGAAGCGGGAACTGGAAAACAATCCCAAAACCGACGACCATCGTTATTATTGTGTTAATCGTACTTATCACGGAAATCTGCGGGGCTGCCACGTCGATTGAGTACATTATCGTGTATTTGAATATCAAGGGAATAGTCACAAAATAAGCAAGCATAGCCCCTGCAGTGAACAGGATAAAAGAAAAAGGCACAATCTTGATAAAAAACATTTTTTCATTCGGGTAAAGCCCTTTCCCGACGAACATAAAAGCCTCATAAACCACAAGCGGTATCCCGATAAACAGGGCGCATAAAAGAGAAAGCGTCAATCTTGCGATAATCAAATCCATGGGCGCATAAATGGTCATGGGAACATGGACTGTCTGTTTCCATATCAACACGAGCAGTTCTCCCGAGAAAAAATATGAAATTGCAGTAATTAATATTACAGGAATCGCAACCGTCATCAATCTTCGGCGTAATTCCTCAATATGTTCCACGAGTGGCATTTCTTCGTCGCCGGGCACTGTGTTCATTAACGATTTACAGGATTCTTATTCTTTATAAACATGGTGCAGGAATAAAAGATAAGTTCAATAATGATTGAAGTGAATTATAATCATATCAAAAAATTAAACAATCTCTGCGACCTTTGCGTCTTTGCGGTGATAAAACGCACACCGCAAAGCCGCAGAGAACGCGAAGGCTCATATTTATGTTAACAAAATTAGGTTCTTACTATAAATGAAAGCCAGCGAACTCACCGAACGGGAATTGATAGAGCGCATAGCGAAATTGCTCAAAAGGCAGGGAGATAAAACAATCGTAGGGGCGGGCGAAGATGATTGCGCGGTCATTGATATCGGAGGAAAAGATTACCTCCTGATCACCACCGATATGCTTCACCGGAAGACTGATTTCCCTTTCAGGATGACCGGACGGCAGATAGGATGGATGTCGGTTGCAGTTAACCTGAGCGACCTTGCTTCCAAAGGCGCCCGGCCTCTTGGCGTTGTAATGGCAATGGGAATCCCGCCTGAGACGGAACTTGGTTTTATCGAGGACATCGCGAGGGGCATGGATGAGTGCGCCGGAAAGTTCGGGACGCAAATAATAGGAGGAGATACGGATTCCAATGATGAACTCACAATGGTTGGAACAGCACTAGGGCTTGTAAAAAAGGAACTGCTCGTTCGCAGAAGCGGGGCAAAAGCCGGCGACCTTGTGTGCGTGACAGGTGCTCTTGGAACGGCAGGCGCGGCGCTTATCGTTCTGGAGAAGGAAATCCCTGCCAGCCAGGAGATTTTGAAGGCGCTGTTCGAACCTTTTCCAAGAATAAATGAAGGCATGGCGCTTGCTGAGAGCCGTGAAGTTTCGTCCATGATGGATATAAGTGACGGGCTTGCCCTATCGCTTCATGACATTGGCAAAGCAAGCGGAGCGGGATTCAAAATATATGAAAACAGGCTCCCAGTACTGCCGGCTGTCAAGAAGTTATTGAAAGGCGGGGAACTGCTGGAGGCTGTGGTTTACACAGGCGGGGATTTTGAACTTTTATTTACGGTGGCGCCGGAAAAACTCGAAAAAGTGAAAAAAGCCTGTTCCCTGACTGTTATCGGGGAAGCTGTTGAAGAGGGATTTTTCATTGAAAGGGCAGATGGGGGAGTCGAAGAACTGAAGGCGCGGGGCTATGAGCACTTCGGATCTTAAGCCAACCTTATCGTCTCAAGGTTCATCGGCGCCCGCGTCTCAATTTTGAACTTCCTGTAAATCGAGCTTGCAAGGTCCATGCAGTTCTTCTCATCCCCGTGCTGGGTTATTATATGTTCAGGCCTGGGTCTCATTTTCCTGACAAATTCCATAAGCTGCATCCTGTCCGAATGACCTGAGAATCCATCGACGGTGTCTATATGCATATTGATTTTTACAGTTTCCGTCTTCCCTCCGCTTGCGTGCATGGGTATTTCCTTCCAGCCTTTCTGGATGCGCCTGCCAAGCGTGCCTTCAGCCTGGTAACCTACGAAAACAAGCGTATTTTTTTCTTCAGGCCCGAATGCTTTTAAGTATTCCATGACCGGACCGCCGTTCATCATGCCTGAGGTTGCAAGAACAATACAGGGTTCGCGGTCATCTATGATTTTCTGGCGTTTTTCTTTTGAATCCACCTGAACGAAACATTTTGCAAGGAACGGGTTCATGCCTTTATGGAAAATCTGGTTCCTGAGTTCATTATTCAGGTATTCGGGATGCGTGGTATGAATTGCAGTTGCCTCGTATATCATGCCGTCAAGATAGACCGGGACATCGCCAATGATTCCTTTGCGTATGGCTTCTTCAAGCACGATCATGACTTCCTGGGATCTACCTACTGCAAAGGTCGGGACAAGGAGATTTCCCCCGTTTTCAAGGGTCTCTTTCGCTATTTCCTGCAGATGCCT
>JAPMTY010000037.1 GCA_026552835.1 Candidatus Methanoperedens sp. | reverse complement strand
TCAAATTTGAGTGAATTAAATGGTAATAATTAAAGGACACGAAATAGAGACAGTAATTGTTAAGAATGCTCATAATCGAAAAGCTTTGCAATTGAAAAATAATATTGTTATGCTTTTAAGAAGTATTGGTATCAACGAAAATGACATTGATGTACCTGTTGAAAATGTAGCGATAAAAAAAGCCAAAGCCTCTGCAACCTGGTACCATTCGGGCCATCGAATGTATTACAGTCATAACATGCAGAGTAAATACGTTGATAATCTCCATGTTATATTCAAGGTAATTGAGATGGAGTCCAATCTGGTTCTTTCTGAAAAAAAAAACTTTTAACGACTTTATTTAAGAGTTCAGGGAGGATAAAGATGTTGATGATAAAAGCAAAGAAGCAAGAGAGTTTTTTGGCGTTGCCCCTGAGTCGAACGATATTGAGATAATTACTACAAAATACAAAGCTTTAGCAAAAGAATTACATCCGGATATGCCTACCGGGGACACTGAGAAATTTAAGCAGCTAAATATTGCACATAAAATCTTAAAAAGAGAATTAACCTAGATTTTATATTCACATAAAATCCGCAAGCCCTTTCTGCTTCACCTTATCGCTCTCAAACAGCGACCTCATCTCAAGCTCCAGCAGTTCAAGCCTCTGCTTCGTATAATGCCGCACATTATACTCATCCGCAATCCGAAGTGAGGTCTCAAGATACTTTCGAACAGAGCCCTCATGCACCGTAAGCACGATATTCCCGCCGCACTTCGGGCATGTCCCGCGCAGGGGCGGGCGCCTGTATTTCGCATTGCACTTCGTGCATCTCACTTTCTGTTTTGAGAATGAACGCAGATTCCCGATAAGGTCGGGCAGGAAATGCGATTCGATTACGCGCTCTGCAACATCCTGCGGGTCAACTGCCTTTATCCGCCGTGCCAGGGCAAGCTGTGCATCCATCTTCTCTATCATCGTCCCGAGCGTCTTGTATGCGCTGTTCCTCGGTCCTGCCGCGATATCTGCGGTATCGTGGGTGAACCCGAAGCCCTCGTACTGCGCCGGCGTCCCCAACCTCCCGCTCACCGTATCCATGAGTTTTACGATATCCTTCGGGTTCTTGTATTGAAGCGTGGCTTCATAGAACGAAAGTGGATACGTGAAAAGCAAATCCACATTATGCGCCTCCTTATCCACCTCATTCGGGTCGATGCGCGAGGTCAGCACAAGAGGTGCGTCCATCTGCCCGCCGCGCTTGTCCGGGAGGTACGAACGCGAGAAATTAAGAAGACCATCCATGAGCAGCATCACACAGTCTTCATCACCGTCGCAGTTGCGGCGCTTGGCTGCATGGAAAAAAGGATGCGCGTAGCCCACGGATGCGGTTGTGAACCCGACAAGGCGCCCGAGCACTCCCGCAGATGTATGAGGTGCAAGCCCAATCACCAGTTTTCCTATGAGGTCGTTGGCGCTGTTAATATTGTAGTAAGCGTCAACCTTGTAATACTTTGTCAGGAGGTCGTCGATGAATCTTGCGGTCTTGAGAAGGTATTCAGCACAGTCCTTTGAAACGACAATGTCCTGGACTTTAAGTTCGAGAACCTGATTTTCATCAACGAGCGGTTTTCCATATGTGTCATTCACATACCCGAGTTCTTTCAGCTTCGGAACTGAAACTCCCAGCTCCCTGGGCTTTATATGCGTGAGAGGCAGGTCGGAAAGGTCATATCTTACAGTCCCGTCCTTGAACATCACAATATCATGTTTTGCGCGAAGGATTCCCTTTTCAAGCGGCTCAGGCGTTTTATTTTTTGAGGTTAGACCGATAACGCCTTTTATCGAGTCAAAATTGTCCCTCTCACCCACCTTATCCAGCGCCTGCTGGTACTCCGACTTAAAATCAATCTCCAGTTCAGTGACAGAGGTGGTATCTTTCTTGCACTTCGGGCACACAGGTTTTTGGACTTCAATCCCGCAGGACTGGCATTTAAGAAGCGGATGCGTAAATTTTCCGCATTTGCACCGGTTCTTGAAGGTTTTTGTTTTACATGAAGGGCAGATGCGCTCGCCAATCTGGACTCTTATCGTTCCGGCCTTTTCTGTCTGGTCCGAAAGTTTTGTTTTAAACTCATTATTATTTTTCCCGCCGTTATCGGTATCATCTACATAATCCCTTGCGGTTTTGAGCGACCGCCGCCGTCCTCCCGCTTCACCTATAGGAAAAAGCACATGCGGCGCAGGTTTCATTTCCCTTTTGTCGGATTTCTCAGGTCTTCCCATCCTCCCACCGATTCTGATGGGCGCACGGCTTCGGATAGTTATTCCGCTCACCTTTGAAACAGTATCCATAATATTTGATTCCGCTGAAACCCATGTTTTTTTCAAATTTGCATCAAGCCCGAGGCATCTCAGGAACGGGAGCGGCTCTTCGATATAAATCTGCCTCTCACGCACGATATGAGGTACAAGCAATGTCTCAAGAATGGTTTTTATTTTGTCATCTTGAGGAAATTCAACTTTTTCAGCAAATTTCCCGTTTTTCTGGATGTATTCAGCTAAAGCCGTATACTCATCCAGTGAAATATCGTGCCAGAGATACGTGTATTTCGGATGAAGCGGCACTTTATATGTGTCCGATAAAGACAGTGCTATTTTCTGGTCAGGATTTCTCAAATCTCCCTGTTCATTTAGAGGTGTCTTTGCAGCAAGTTCCTGGAGCCACCATTCATAGCAGTATGACGAAGGCACAAGAGGATGGTTATTCTCAAGAAAATCCCCAAAGTTTATTAGAATCTCCCCGATATCAAGAATCCTCTGGACAGATGGTCTTATTTTGAGAGCTTCATCCTGCGTGTCCACTCTTACAACATCCCCGTTGAATAAACGTACTGTCGGGCCATCTATCGTATCCACAGGCGCGATGCCTGCTGCTTTACCCGGGCGCTCAACTTTAATCTGCGTCCCCGCGGCTATGAAATCGTCCATCATTACCATCGTTGCAGGGCTGATACCCGCGGCTGCAAAACTCGTATTCCTCCCCCTGCCGTACCTGAGCCTGAATCCCCCGGGTCTTGAAGGATATGAAAAAACAGGTCTCCCCGCAATCAAATCCTGCAGATATTTGTCCTTTGGTTTTAACTGCGCCGCGGGATCATCCGTTTTTACCGTAACTACGAATTTCTCAAGAAAGTCCCAGCCCGGGAGTTTCAATTTATCCACATGCTTTTTCACTTTCGGGGCTTTAAGCGCGATACCCTCGGCAATGACAAGCGCCATGCCGCCGCGTATCCTGTTTGTCTCGATTCGTGCAAGGTCGCGCCTCCCTTCCACCTCAGCCTCTTCCGTGGGCTCGCCGTCTATGCATATCGGGCAGTTCCGCACAATTAGCCTGATTTCTTCATCTGTTGGCATATACTGGAGGTGGACTGCCCTGTGATATGCAGCGATTTCTTCCACATACCTTTCCACCTCTTCAGCCCGCGGGATAAACCGGTTAATCCCAAGGCTTCCACGGATATAGTCAGCAGCGAGCACTGACAGCGCCTGTGCAGTGCCGCCTGCGCTCCGAATAGGTCCGGCATAATAAATCCGGATATAATCAGAACCATCGTCGTTCTTTGCAAGGTCTATTTTTGCGATACCCTCTATTGGCGCTGCAACGACTCCTTCAGTGAGAACGGCCATCGATATCCTCACCGCAGCCTCGATGGCATCCTTTTGTGATTCAAACTGTTTGATTTTGCCGCTCGCTACCTCAAGACCAAGCTGCAGCGAAGCCTCTTCACGGGACATGGAAGATTCTAGCTCTCTTAACCGCTTTGCAACACCCTCAACGCCGATGAGCTTTTCAACCCTGTCGGCAAGGTCTTTTGCTATGGGTATTTCAACTGACGGCAAAGGGTCGGCGCCGTTTGCGCGTGCGCGGTTGGCGAGGTCGATGGCGCGGTTTAGCTCAAGTTCGAGGCCGTTAAAATAAGAAAGCATCGCATCGCTGGCGGCGAATTTCATTTATCAGGCTCCTTTCCTTATCCTTACCGCATTGGCATGTGCGGAAAGCCCTTCAGCCTCCGCAAGACCGATGATTGTCTCACTAATTCCATCAAGCCCTTTCTTTTCAATTATCTGGATACTTGACTTCGTTACAAAATGGTCGGTGTTAAGCCCTGAGTACGTGCGCGCATACCCGGCGGTGGGAAGCACATGGTTTGTGCCCGATGCGTAATCTCCCGCTGATACGGGCGCATGCGAACCGACAAATATCGAGCCTGCGTGCCTGATCCTTCCGAGAATGTCCTGCTCTGTCATTATTTCAAGATGCTCGGGCGCGAACTTATTTGAGAATCCAATACACTCATCCAGAGTCCCTGTGAGTATGGCTGCATTTTCCAGCGATTTGCTGATGATTTCTGCCCTTGTCTCGGTTTTTAACCGATTTTCTATCTCTTGTTTTACTTTCTCTCCAAGTTCTTCTGATGGCGTTACAAGGATAGAAACAGCATTGGGGTCATGCTCTGCCTGTGCAATCATATCTGACGCAATAAAATCTGCCCTTGCCGAACTATCTGCAATTATCAGCACCTCGCTCGGGCCAGCAGGAAAATCAATAGCTGTACCGCATGCCATCTTGGCAGCGGTGACATAAACATTGCCAGGCCCCACTATTTTATCAACCTTCGGAATGGTTTCTGTCCCGTAAGCCATAGCCGCTATCGCCTGCGCGCCTCCGATACGGAATACCCTGTCAGCGCCAGCAATATGCGCCGCGGTAAGCGTCAGCGGATTCACAGTTCCATCGGGCTTTGGCGGGGTGCATATGATAACCTCACCCACTTCTGCCACTTTTGCAGGTATTGCGGTCATGAGGGCCGTGCTTGGATATGCTGCCCTGCCGCCGGGAACATAGGCGCCTGCAATATCAAGCGGCGTGATTCGCTGCCCGAGTTTAAGCCCGGGTGCAAACTCCTTTATCCAATCCTTTGAGACCTGGGCTTCATGGAATGCGCGAATGTTCGAGGCCGCTTTTTTGATATGGGTAAGTAAGTTTTTATCCAGTGAAAAAAGCGCCTCATGGATTTCCTTATGGGAAACTTCGATTTCATTTATTTTAGCCCTGTCAAACTGCTCTGTATATTTACGAACTGCAGCATCGCCGTTTTCTCTCACATCGTTGAGTATTGAGATTACAGGCGTCATCACATCGGAAATCCCTGCGCTGCGATTGAACAGCCGTGCCGACTCCTCTGCGGTAAGTCCAGAAATATGTTTGATTAACATTATACGCTGATTTCAGGCTAAAATATGATAAAGATTGTTATTGGAAGCCGATACTTCGGCTTGCGCATTGTTAAGGTATATTCAAAATTATTAATCCCTTCTTGTTTGAAGAAGAGTGAAAACTATTAATATAGATTAAAGTATTAAGAGAATGCCCGCAAGGTTTTTACACTTCGGTTTGCGCCGGTAGTGTAGCGGTTATCACTAGGCGTTGCCAACGCTTAAACTCGGGTTCGATTCCCGACCGGCGCATTT
>JAPMTY010000036.1 GCA_026552835.1 Candidatus Methanoperedens sp. | reverse complement strand
GCGGTATTGACCCCTGAACCCAGGTAATTCCTTGTGTCGATATCAAGATCTTCAGGCGGCAAAATACTATGCTGTTTTCTTTTTTCAGCTTCAAACGCCGATTCTTTTTTTATCTTTGGCTCAAATCTTGCCGGCTCTTCCTCAATATCAGGAGGCTGTGGAATTTCGACATCTGCCGCATGAACTTCGGTTGAGGGTTTGCCTTTTGTTAATTTATTTTTAAATGTCTTAGATATTTTATTAAAAATTACATAGACGGTAAAAATGATTGCAATGATGGCTATAATACCAATAATAGCATTCGAGCCATCTGATGGTTCCGACGGTGTGGTTGTCGTCCCAACAGGTATCACTCCCGCAGATTTTACAGTTATAGGCTTTTTAAATGTTTTTATCACAGCAGATGTTTTATTATCCCCGAAATAATATACCACCCTTCCTTCCACATTAAAATTGCCTATTTCATTGGCTTTTAATCTTATTTCAATATCTCTGTTCTGGCCGGGGTTAAGCGTGTAATTTGAAGTAGATTGCCCGGTGGTGCTCTGGGTAAATTCAGTTGAAGTAATGGACATTCCCGAAGGAGGTGCCAGAATTAGCTGAACTTCCATAGGCTCGCGGTTTGAAATATAATTGACAATTGACAGTTTTAATAGAACCTCTTCTCCAACATCTACACTGGTTTTCTCCCTGTGAAGAGCGATGCTTGCAACGTCTGAGGACAATATCTCGTCTGTTTCCTCTGGCGTTGGTGTAGAAATTGCGCCTGTGGTTGTGGTGGTGGCAATAGAAGATTGTATGATACTAAACGAATTGATAATGTGATCAAAGTCCTCAGAATAAAATACAAAATCGGTTGTCGCCGAACCAGCCGTTATAATATAATATTTATCCCCGGAAAGCGCGAGAATTTGTCTTTCTTTATATTCTTTCTGTTGATAATCTTCGTAAAACATCAATTCTTTGACTTTGTCAGTCACGCCGTTGATTGTTACATAGTTTTCACTGAAGGGGTAAATGCCCAAACCGTTGAGATATCTTATTCTTTCACCTACTATATCATCAAGAATCATCCCATCGGAGGACACAACAGCAACTCTTACCCATGCACGCCCGGTCTGGCTGGTAAAAGTCTGGTCAGAACCGTCAGGCTCTTCAGTGTAAGTCCAGCCTGTCGGGTAATCTATCTTAAAATTTCTTCCGATATTGGTAAATGTATAGGCTGAAGCATTATTAACCAATAATATGAATATTAAAAAAAATAAAATTATTTTCTTCATTGTTTTTTTCCTGAAAGCAGGCGTGCAATCATAACTGTTCACGCCTCCTTTCTACCATATTAAGCAAGCTAATAACGTATTCAGCCCGAATTTATTTTTGGTCTCGATATCTAAACTTTTCTTGAAAGCAGGCGTGCAATTGCAAATACACCAAATATAGCCAGTAAAACGCCGAATCCGGGTATTTGTACCTTGGGCGTCTCTGCTCCTGTTGGAACAGCGCTGGGATTTGCAATGTCCGGACTCGTTGGATTCTTTGACGCTGCATTGACAGTTACAGGGTATGTAAGACTCAAAGGCTGGAAAGCATCTTTGTTATCGTCCGGCCAGTACAATCCTGTGAACTGCAGGGTATGAGAGCCGAGTCTTGCTGAACTATCTGCTTTTATAACTACTATTATAGTCCTTGACGTGCCCGGCGGGACACTGAACGTACCGGCTACCACTCCGGCACCTGCCGCCTCTCCGAAACTCTGGCCGTAAACATGTATGCCGCTGGGTACACTGATACGTGCGTCCACATTAAGCGTAACATCGTTTAACGATGGATTATTCATAAACAATTCCACAATTCCGTCCTGGTTGGTATCTATCACATCGGTTACCGGTCTTAGCGTAACTGACGGACCTACGCGGAATTTTCCTGTCGTTGGAGCAGCAGTTGCTGTAACCGCAACGGTAGTCGCTACCGTCGTGGGAACTGTTGTAGCTGTTGTTGTAGCAGTTACTGTAGCTGTTGTTGTTTGGTTTGTTGTATCATTTGTTTGTGACAGTGCTGGGCTTGCCAGGATCACAAGAATTAACAAATTTACAAATAAGAGTTTAAATGTTTTCATCGATAATACCTCCATACCTAAATTATAATAATTGTTACATATACTTTTCCAATTCATTTTGAAGAAACCTATAAATATCGATCCTAACCTGCTTGCTACTAATGACAGATTACTGGGGCATGCCTGAGCGGGAATATGAACTCTCCCTCTTGCAATTCGCCAGGAAACAATTAGCCGAGATGGGTTATTCGGTTATAGGCGAAAAGGTAGAGGTATGCAGTGGGGCAGGGGCAATGACTCTGACCGCAATTTTAAAAACAGGTGATTCGTTATTCGGGCTGTATCTCCATGACGGCCCGAAGCAGCGCAAAACCAGAGGTCCCCCGATTATAAGAGCCCTGCGGCTATTACCTGAAATGAAAAAAGCAGAAGATTTAAGATATTTCGTAATAACACACCAGGATGATTTTTATACGATCCTGTCGCCTGAAAATCCAGCCACCAGGGAAAGGATAGAGGATGATATAAGGAAAATATACGCTTATCTTTACAGCTCAAAGATAAAAGACCTTTATGAAGCTGATTTAAGCAGCGCGGCTGATATTTTGCGAGTCAGGCTGCGCAAGGATGGTCAATAGAAAGCAAGCTTTACATGGATTTTATCGCCCAAGGATATAGGTTTATCGCCGTATTTTTTTGGGATTACTTTGATTCCCGGTTCTTTTAAAGACAGGCAAAAAGCAAGGCCAGAGCATTTTATTTCGGCATCGTCCTTTGAAATTTCAATCTTAGATAATTCAGGATGGAAAAAACCCTGTTGTTTAACAGTTCCAAAAAAGCCGCCGTCGCCGGTTGAGCTGATAAAACCGTCAAGAAAGCCGCCATCTATTGCAAATCCCCTCACATTGCCGCAGGTGGTGTAAGGCGCGCTGAGGAGCGTGTATTTCTTATTAACTTCTTTTACCCGGCAATCAAGTTCAAGGGTTTTGCCTTCAGGGAGCGCCGCCCATTCGATATCAGGCAAAAGGTGGAGGTTGTTCGATGCTCGAAGATAATCCCAGGGTTTCCTGACTTCAACATGCATCACAGGGTCGTTCCAGAAAATGAAATAGCCGTTTTTGATAAATGTCCCGAGAAAGTCGCCTTTCGATATGGTTTCTCCAATTGAAACTTCGGGTTTTATATGGATTATTTTAATGACATATTTCCCCTGACGTATGGCGATTAGATATTCCCTGGAATCAATATCCTTAAACGGGGTTGGCGTATCAAAACTCCTGACATCGATTATTTCCCCGTCAACAGGCGAAAGCGCTTCGCTGCCAAAACTCCCGTAATAAATGTCCACTGCGCTTTTGGTTTTATGGGCTGCATAAGGACTTTTCAGGAAGGAGAATCTTGACTCATCAGGCGCAAAAATTTCGATATCATCATGGCTTGCAATCTTTTTCATAAACGGTTACGCCCCTTTAGGACGTATAGGGGTTCTTTCAGAACCCCTTGGTTTGATAAACATGTCACGCCGTAAGAACAGCACATTTTCGGGATTTCTATGATATTCAATCCGAGTTCTCCGGCTGTCACAAGGGCGCTTCTTGAAGGCACGGCTATCCTGTCAATCCCGCCCAGGATTGCGTATTTGTCAAGCTCCGAGCGGTAACGCCCGCCCGGGCGCACGCAGCTTAATGAAAGCGGCACGTCAAACATCTCACGAGCGGTTGTAATAACTCTCACCACATCCTCGATTTTAGGAGGGGGGACGCCTTCCATAGCGGTTCCTTTTGTGGGGATAAATACAACAATCACCACAGTCACGGGATTGAATTTTTTGACAATTTCAAGAGCTTTGAATTCCCCTTTCAACTGACCGTTATGCAGTCCAACAATGATATGCGGGGCAAGCGGAATTCCGAGAGAGGAGAGATGCCGCAGTGTTTCCTCGTAATCCTGTACGCATGCATCGATGCCAAGGATATCGTGAATGGTTTCATCATCGCCAAGAATGTCAACGAGCGCCATATCAAGGTATTCCGAAAGCATTTGCGCCTGCGAGACGTTCACAATGCCTGTATGCGCGCTGATTTTGAGTTTCGTATCGCGCTTGATTTTTTGGATAACGTCCGACTGCTCATAGGTAGGAACACTTCCATCCTTAGCGCTTCCCCCGCTTAGCAATATTCCTTTTGCGCCCTTACCGGCTAATTTTGCAGCTTCGGCCTCCAATTTTCCCCTGGAACCGTCAAGCATGTGGCGCAGGTAATGCGAGTTGCAGTGTTTGCAGGAAAGTGCGCAGCGTGTGCCTGTCAGGGAAACCGGCGTAAAAGGTTCATTGAACAAAAGAATATTGCTTCCGAAAAGTTCGAGCCTGCGCGCGAAAGCTCTGAGCATGGAGGCTTGAGTATCGGGGTCGGTCTCCAGCGCATCAATCATGGTTCTTGCGCATTGCAGGTGGGAATTCATATTTTTGTTTATGAGCGTGATAGGTAAATAATATATATCCTTAGCGCCAAGTTGGCGGAAAATCAGGAGGAATTATGGACTCGTTATTGTACTCAGCCCCGATTGCGGGCGTTATCGGTTTATTGTTCGCCGTGTATCTTGTTCTGTATATACTCAAACTTGATGCAGGCACTGACAGAATGAAAGAAATCGCCTCTGCAATACAGGAAGGCGCTATGGCTTACCTGAACAGGCAGTATAAGACCGTGGCAGTAATCGCGGTCATTCTTGCAGTTTTAATCGCATGGGCAATCAATGTACCTACCGCGGTTGGATTTATTCTTGGCGCCCTCATGTCTGCATCAGCCGGTTATCTTGGCATGAACATATCCGTGCGCAGCAACGTGCGCTGCGCCAATGCTGCAAAAGAAGGTATGCAGCAGGCGCTTAACGTGGCGTTCAAAGGCGGTGCAGTCACAGGAATTTCAGTGGCAAGCCTTGCGCTCCTTGGCGTGAGCGGGCTTTTTATCGCATTCGGAGGAAATGTCGGCGCGGTTGATAAGGTCATAGGTTTCGGGTTCGGTGCATCACTCATAAGTCTTTTTGCAAGGATTGGAGGCGGGATATATACCAAAGCAGCAGACGTTGGCACTGACCTTGTTGGGAAAGTGGAAGCAGGAATTCCAGAAGACGACCCGCGCAATCCCGGTGTCATAGCTGATAATGTGGGCGACAATGTGGGCGACTGTGCAGGAATGGCGGCTGACCTTTTCGAAACATACGCAGTTACTGCTCTTGGCGCAATGCTCATCGGAGTTACAGTAATTGACAAATATCCAAATGCGGTCACCTATCCCCTGATGCTCGGAGCAGCAGCAATTATTGCATCCATAATCGGGACTTTTTTTGTCAAGCTTGGAAAATCAGGTGATATAATGGGGGCGATGTACAAAGGTGCCATCGTGGCGGGAGGGATATCAGTAGTATTGTTCTATATAATCACACAGCAGTTGATGAACGGCGATATCGGTCTTTTCATAAGCGCGCTTGTGGGTCTTGGCGTCACGGCTGCGATGATAATCATTACCGAGTATTACACAGCGACAACGCATGGCCCGGTAAAGGACATTGCCAACGCTTCGGTAACAGGCCCGGGAACGAACATCATAACAGGGCTTGCTGTGGGCTTGCAGAGCACTGCTTTACCTGTAATAGTCATTTGCGCAGGAATCCTGATTTCATATACGGTCATGGGCGGCGGAGCGCTTGGATTATACGGGATTGCCATAGCAGCGGCAGCCATGCTGTCGGTAACAGGCATTATAATCGCCATAGACTCATACGGCCCGATAACAGATAACGCAGGCGGAATAGCAGAGATGGCTGAGCTGTCCAAGGAAGTCAGGGATATCACAGACCCGCTGGACGCTGTGGGAAACACCACAAAAGCAGTCACAAAAGGCTATGCCATAGGCTCGGCTGCACTCGGCGCTCTTGCTCTCTTTGCTGCATACAGCAGTGAAATAAACAAACTTCTCGCAGAACAGGGCAAACCGGAATTGGTGCTTAAACTCTCAGACCCCATGGTTCTCGTGGGATTGCTTATAGGCGGCATGATTCCTTTCCTGTTCGCAAGCTTCCTGATGGGCGCTGTGGGAAGGGCGGCAACAACCATAGTTACTGAAATAAGGCGGCAGTTCAGGGAAATAAAAGGTATCATGGAAGGAACAGCCAAGCCCGATTATGGAAAGTGCGTTGACATCGTTACCATAGCGGCGCAGAAAGAAATGATCATCCCGGGGCTTCTTGCAGTGCTTTCTCCATTAATAGTGGGCTTTATATTCGGCCCTGTGGCGCTTGGCGGTCTTCTTATCGGTGTGATTATCTCGGGTCTCCTTCTTGCTCTTATGATGACAACAGGAGGCGCGGCATGGGATAATGCCAAGAAATATATCGAGTCAGGGAACCTGGGCGGGAAGAGACTTCCGGACGGGAGCAAGAATCCCACACATGCAGCCGCAGTAGTGGGCGACACCGTGGGCGACCCGACAAAGGATACGGCAGGCCCGGCGATTAATCCCCTGATAAAAGTGATGAACATCGTGGCGATATTGTTTGCAGCGCTGATTCTGAAATACAGCCTTCTGGGATGAAGGCTGTACCTTTTTATTAGAAAGCATTATTATTTCATCTGCATTTAAGGGGGCGAGGAATCAGATTGAATACAACCGCATTTGCTGTTGAAAATATCCCCCTGATAAAACAGGGTGACGATATTGCGCTCATTTTGAGTGAACAAACCGAACTCAGGGAGCATGACATCGTTGTTATTTCTTCCACCGTCGTATCTAAATCCGAAGGCAGGATTGTATCCCTGGATACCGTTCCAGCAACACAGCGGGCAAAAATTATCGCAAAAAGAAACTGCAACGACCCGGGATTTGTGCAGGCAGTGCTTGATGAAAGCACAGAAATATTACTTGAATCGCCCTTTCTTCTTGTCCGCACCAGGAACGGCAGCATCTGCGTTAATGCAGGGATCGACCATTCCAATGTCGAAGGCGAGAAAAACATCCTGCTGCTTCCCGAAGACCCGGATAAGAGCGCACGGAAATTAAAAGAATCCATTTTAAAATATACCGGTAACAAAGTCAGCGTTATTATTACAGACACGAACGGCAGGGCTTTCCGTATGGGTCAGACAGGGGCAGCTATCGGTATTGCTGGAATAAAAGCAACACGGGACTGGCGTGGTACCCGGGACCTTTTCGGGAGGGTGCTTGAGGTTAAAAACGAAGCAATTGTGGATGAAATCGCAGGGTTTGCGAATATCCTTATGGGAGAAGGGAATGGCGGTATGCCGATTGTAATAATTCGCGGCCTGGACATGTATCACGAATCATATGGGATAAGAGAATTAAACAGGCCGGAAAAAGAAGACGTGATAAGAAAGGCGCTCAAAGCTCAGTCAGTTTGAATTGTTTCATATCCTTTTTAACTTCAAAGAATTTCCTTGCAGCTGCACCCACTTTTTCCCTGTATTCAGGCGGAGTGAAAACCCCGAGGCGCCAGTTATCAAGCTGCGCTTTTCCCAGCGCTGCAACGAGGCTTGAAACTTTATCAAGAGGTATCATTTTTCCGTTTATAAGAACGCAGGCTTTCATTTCAGCAATCTCCGGCATTTCAGGAATGTCCACAAGTACATATCCGGGTTCGACGCCAGAACTTTCAGCGATCTCATTTTCAACTCTTTTGATATTATTCCGAAGTTTTACAATATCTATTCCAAGTGAATCAAAACTGGTATACAGCGCCCGTTTGAACAATTTTCTTTCATCAAGCCTTTTTGCGATTTCAGCTGCGTAGCCACCTGCATTTTTCATTTCATTCATGAAAACGACATCATCCATTCGCTGGAATAATTCAGGAGAAAGACCATTCTCAATCATATATTCAGCTGCATGCGCGCACATGGATTCTGCAATCCTGGAAACGTGATGGAAATAAACCGTAGGATGCATCAGGAACCGCGATACTAGAAGCGACTCGGCTGCCTGCAGACCGCCGGGGTTCAGAACCAGTTTATTCTCATTGAATCCCAGTTCATGGATTAATCTTACATGGTCGATAAGACCGAAGGCTACACCCGTATAGTGGGCATCCCGCACAAGATAATCCATCCTGTCCACGTCTATTTCGCTGTTGATAATCTGACCGGGATAAGTCTCGCCTTTAATATGTCCTGCAATATTTGACGGCGACAAAGAAAAGTCCTTAAGTACATCTGAAATCACTCCTTTTCTCAATAATCCTTCCACGTTATCATGGCTCTTCCTTGTATAACGGACAATCAACTTCTCAGTCGCATGGGAAAAAGGCCCGTGCCCGATATCATGGAGCAAGGAAGCAGCGAGTAATTCATCCCGCTTGAGTTCATCTACATATTTTACCAGGTGTTTGGCGAGATGATATGTGCCCAGTGAATGTTCAAACCGGGTATGGTTTGCGCCCGGGTACACGAGATTTGAAAAACCCAGCTGCCGTACCCTTCGCAATCTCTGGACTTCGGGGGTATCGACAAGCGCCAGTGCAAGTTCGTCCAGTTCAATGTAATCGTGTATTGGGTCGCGAATAACTTTCATAATTTACTCAAATAATTTCTATAAACAAATATATAGTATAAAGAATTATCTTAAGGATTATTGAATTATCCGATACGGAAAAGAAGGGGAAAAATAATTTAAATGAATATTGAACTCAGGAAAGCAATACAGGTTGATATTAAGGATATAAAAACGCTTCTCTCTTTTTATTATCTTGACACCGAGAAAGTAGAGAAAAACCTTCCGGAATTCATAGTTGCAGCGCTTGATAAAAAGACCGTGGGGTGTGCCTGCCTGGATATCGGGGATGTAGTAGAACTGCGCTCTATCGCGGTGCTTCCGGCTTACCGCAATAAAGGTATAGGTTCAAGATTGGTGGATGCTATTTTAATTCGTGCCGCCGAGGTGGCAGATATGGTATATCTTCGCACCACCGCGCCTGCCTTTTTTGAGAAAAAAGGGTTCATCCGTCTTCCAAATGAGGAGAAAAAACTCATCTGGATAGAGTGTGAGCAATGTGATAAATATAATATTTGCAGGCAAACCCTGATGAAGTGCGTATTAAGATAAATTTTCAATTTCAATGATTAAATATTATTTATCCGCTTTGTGACCAACAAAACTATAATTGCATGTATGAAATTAATGATGGGGCATAGTTAGAATATCTCACAATTTAGAAAAACAAAACGAGAAACAGGGAAAAATGAAACTAAGGGTATTTTGATATCGGTGAGATTCTTTCTTTACTCATGAGGAGATTAGAAATGAAGGCAAAAGTAATATATATCGAACGGAGCAAAGCAGATAAAATTAATAAGATTCTTGAGGCTGGAAGGGATTTCACGGAATACGGGAAAAAGAAGAAAATGTAAATTCATCCTGGTTTAATGCGTAGCTTAAGTCCCGTAACCTTTTATGTAAAAGCCATTAAATACAAAGAGCCCAATGTAAGGCATCGTTTCCGTATTGGAGGATTTCATTGCAACCAGTTGTAAATATCGGCATTGTAGGGCATGTTGACCATGGCAAGACCACACTTGTCAAGGCACTTTCGGGTGTCTGGACAGACAGGCACAGCGAAGAGATAAAAAGGGGAATATCGATAAGGCTCGGCTATGCGGATATTGTACTCAGGAAATGCCCTGCCTGCCCCGAACCTGACGGTTATACAACCAAAGAAATATGCGAAAAATGTGGAGCAAAAACAGAAGTACTTCGGGCTATTTCGTTCGTAGATTCCCCGGGTCATGAGACACTGATGGCAACCATGTTATCTGGAGCGGCATTGATGGACGGCGCACTCCTTGTTATCGCTGCCAATGAACAATGCCCGCAACCGCAGACAAAAGAACATCTTATGGCATTGAATATCCTGGGGATTAAAAATATAGTGATTATCCAGAATAAGATTGACATTGTTCCACGTGAGAAAGTCCTTGAGAGTTACAATCAGATCAAGGCATTCGTGAAAGGGACGGTGGCAGAAAATGCGCCGGTTATACCAATCTCAGCCCAGCAGAATACGAATATCGATCTCGTCATTGAAGCTATTGAAAAATACATTCCGACCCCGAAACACGACCTGAAAAAATCACCACTAATGTATGTGGCGCGGTCTTTTGATATCAATAAACCCGGTACACTTCCTGACAAACTTGTAGGAGGTGCCATAGGCGGTTCTTTGAATTTTGGTGTTTTTCATCCTGGTGATGAAATAGAGATGCGTCCCGGCAGAAAAGTCGAAAGCGGGGGAGTTGTGAAATGGGTCCCCATCAAAACCGTGATAACCACTATTCATGCAGGGAAGGAAGAGTTAACAGAAGCTGTACCAGGCGGCCTTATAGGCATTGGCACCAACCTTGACCCCACTCTGACCAAAAGCGATGCCCTTGTCGGGCAGGTTGCAGGGATTCCGGGGTCGCTGCCCCCGACACTTGAGGGGTTCCTGATGGAAACCAAACTTCTTGAACGTGTTGTCGGGATAAGCGATGAAGCAGCAGTCGAGCCCATACGTTCAAACGAACCGCTGATGCTTAATATCGGGACGGCAACGACGATTGGCGTCGTCGTAAGCGCAAGGGGAGCTGAAGCCGAGGTCAAACTTAAAAGACCGATATGCGCAGATAAAGGTGCACATATTGCAATAAGCAGGCGTGTGGGAGCGCGCTGGAGGCTTATCGGTTCAGGCGTGTTGAAAGAATTTAAATGACAAGAAAAGTGATAATCGACACCAACGGGATGATGGTTCCCGGCCAGTTCGGTCTTGATATTTTTTCGGAGCTTGAAAGATTGGGTTTTGATTCTTATATGGTTCCAAGACCTTCGGTCAAAGAATTAGAAAAAATTTATGCCGGGGGAAAGGGCAGGGACAGGCAAGCCGCCAAAATTGCATTGTCATTGCTGGGCAGGTGTACTGTCGTAGAAAAGAATGGATTCGCGGACGATGTCATTGTGGAACTGGCTATTACTGAAAAAGCGGCTGTCCTGACTAACGATATAGAACTAAAGAAAAGATTATGTAGTAAGGGAATCAGTACAGTGTATCTTCGAGAGAAAACTCG
>JAPMTY010000035.1 GCA_026552835.1 Candidatus Methanoperedens sp. | reverse complement strand
TTTGGGATTTCAGATATATTTTTAAATGTAGAAGATATTGTTACCATGGTCAGTTGCAGGTAATATCATTACATTAAAGAATAAATAAGTATTTATTGTGATGATATTACTTTGACCATAACTGGATTATGTAACTGTGCCTTTACGATTTATTATATTATAAAACGAAAAGATTTTAAACTCACTCAAATGCTACAGTCAGTGCTGAAAATCCTGCCCGAATATGCGACTGCTGTATCTTTTTACAATCGACAAGTTTAATAGATAGTCCTGCAATAAATACTATTGAGGTATTTTCATGGGATGCCAGTATTTTAAAAACGCTCGCTGTATGCTTGACTCGAAGCTTCATAAGCCGGTGCAGTCTGAGATCACAAGTTTTTGTGAAACGGAAGATTATAATAATTGCCCGATTGTTGAGAAATACAGTGGACTTGAAGGAATGTCTTGCGGTTAAAAAATTGAGTGCATTCATTCCCGATTAGGGGATGAAAACACTCTGAGAAACGAATATATTCAAGAACATAATTTATTTTACAAATTGCTAAAAACTTTGCGCTCTTTGCGTCCTTTGCGGTGCATTATTTTATTTCACCGCAAAGAGCGCAAAGGACGCAAAGACATTTTGAATTGTTGGAATTCAACTATAATCTATTTTTATTTGAATGCCCTGAATTTGTCCCGGGTCGCACTGCACAGGGGACATTTATCAGGAGCTTCCCCTTCCACGGTGTAACCACAAACCTCACAAACCTGGACTGGACCGAGCTTGACATCCTTTCCTGAATTAACGGAGTCGGCTGCCTTTTCAAAAAGCAGCTTGTGCATTTTTTCAGTGCCATATGCCCATTCAAAACTTTTTTGCGCACCCTTTTCTCCCTGGAATTTTGCTACTTCCAGGTAAACAGGGTACATTTCTTCAATTTCAAATATCTCCCCGGCGAGGGAAAGTTTGAGGTTTTTCACGGAATCCCCCGGCCCAAAAGCTGCCATGCTATTTGCGACAAATCCCCCATCCAGGTGTTTCAGCTCCCGGTAATGGTCACCTGCATGTATATATTCGGCATGGGCTATTGCGCGAAATAATCGAGCCAGATTATTAAATTTGTCTTTATCAGCCTGGTTTGCAAAATGCAAATACCTCATGTGCGCCTGGCTTTCTCCTCCAAATGCATTGATTAGATGCTGTTCTGTCATTTTTTTCATTTAAGAAACCTCCGTTAAATAAACTGGTTTTATTTGTATTAATCTTATCTTCGCCAGAATTAAGCAAAATTTTCTCGAAAAGGTCAAAGACAGAGACTTTTTAATATCTTCTGGTATGAAAAAACCACGGAACGCCCAGAGGACATAGAGAATTATTTTATGTACAGCATCTCTATTTAAACCCAAATACAACTGAAAACAAGCCTTCATACGGGCGTAAGATTTATATGTTTTGTAGTTTAATTGTTAAAAGTTGTGAATTTATCACAAAAAATCGGTATAATTATTGTAATTTGAGGGTCAAATCAAATGTTAATTGAATTTAGTGTTGAAAATTTTCGTTCTATCAAGGATAAGGTAACTTTAAGTATGGTATCTTCTTCTGATAAGTCCTTAGATAATAATTTAATCAGAACTAATTCATTAGGAGAAGATAGTTTATTGCGAAGTTCAGTAATCTATGGAGCAAATGCCTCTGGAAAGAGCAACATCGTTTTAGCGTTTCGATTTTTGAAAATGTTAGTGAGGAATTCTCATAGAAATCAAAAAGGTACTAAACTGGGAGTAACTCCATTCAAACTGGATCCAAATTATCTTTCTAAGCCAAGTAAATTTGATGTTGTTTTCATTAAAAACAACACTAAATATGTTTATGGAGTATCAGTTACTAATGAAAAAGTTATAGATGAATCTCTATATCATTATCCTGAAGGTCGTAAAGCACTACTCTTTAAGAGAGAAAATACTACGGATTATAAGTTTGCTGCAGACATAAAAGAGCAAAAATTTTTTTCAGATATGACCTTAGAAAATGTTCTTTATCTGTCAAGGTCAACTCAATTGAATTATCAGAAGCTATCTGAACCTTTTGATTGGTTTAAGGATACCCTGAAAATTATAACGGCAGAAGATACCTTTAATTTGACTGAATTTACTATTAGAAGGTTTAATGAGGACAATAATTTAAAAGAATATATGTTAAAAGCCTTCAAAGAAGCAGATATAGGAATTGATGATTTTTCTGCATCTTTTGAGAAAGTTTCAACCGATGAAGGAACAATAACTTCAAATGATGAAAAGATAATTGAAATTAGTAAACTTATTGCTCAAATTTCAAACGTGAGCTCTGTTGATAATGATATTTTTATATCAGATAATAAAGGTAACCTTAATAAAATTAACATTAGAACAATTCACACAGTTTTTAAAGGTAAAAGTAATGAATTGAAGGTATCATTTGAATTTGATGAAGAATCTGATGGAACGAAAAAAATGTTTTCACTTATCGGCCCTTGGATTGATGCATTAAGCAACGGTCGTACATTAATAGTGGATGAGTTAGATACTAAATTACATCATCTATTAAACGTTTTTCTAATTAAATTATTTAATGACCCAACTCAAAATAAAAATAATGCTCAATTAATTTTTACAACACACAATACTAATCTATTGAGTTTGGATTTATTCAGGAGAGACCAAATATGGTTTACAGAAAAGAATCCAAATACTGGAAGTACCAGCCTCTACTCTCTCTTAGAATTTAAACAACGTAAAGACCAGGATATTCAAAAAGGATACCTTGCGGGAAGATATGGAGCCATACCCTTTATAGGTGAGGATAGGATATTCGTAGAATAAAAGGATAAATTAAAATGATCAGACCTTATGGACGAAGGAAAGAGGGAACAAGAGAAATTCAAAGAGTTTTCGTGATTGTTTCTGAGGGTAGTGATACAGAGCCAATATATTTTAATAGGTATAAAAGAAGGAATTGTAATTTAACAATTGAAGTACCTAACAATAAATACACTGACCCTGTAGGTCTAGTTGAATGGGCTAGATATTATATAAAAAGAAAAGAATTGGATTTAAAGGGTGGAGATAAGATTTGGTGTGTTTTTGATTGTGATTCAAATAAAAACAAACAATTATCTGAAGCCTGTAAAAATGCAGGCAAAGATATTATTATATGTTTCTCGAATCCTAGTTTTGAATTATGGTACCTTTTGCATTTTGATAACATCCAATCCAAGATATGGCGCGAAGAAGTAAATGTACGATTAACAAAACGTATACCAGGCTATACTAAAACTAAAGACTGTTATGATTTATTGGAAAAATATAGACCTGTGGCGATTGAAAATGCAAAAAATTTAACCAAAAAACTTGAAAAAAGTGGAACGGAATTAATAAGTGTTGAAAGTAATCCTTCAACCCAAGTATACAACATTGTTGAAGAAATTCTCAAAATTACTAAGGACACAGATTAATAATTATATACTATAAGCCTGCACCAACCGAATTTAAAACGTAACTCCACTTGTTTTACGTATTATGCCGCACGTTTCGATAGCAGTCGGTATTTTTAGTGGTAAGGACATATTTCATAAATAGGTCACTATGGAAGTAGGATCATTTCGGCATGTGCAGCCTAAATTCTGATGTCTAATACCTATATTTGGCTGAGTTACGGTTTAAACTGTCACTATAGGGTCTTACAACCTGCGATTATCTGCTCTGTTGCAACGAACCGGCGCAAGTAAGAAAGAACTTTCCGGCGATGGTAACTCTGTGATCTCTGCGTCCTGGTATGAAAATTAACAACGAACTCGTACGAACTCTATACGAACTCACGCCATCGGAGTTCGTTTCAGTTCGTTTTAGTTAGTTGTTGAGTGAATTTGCCTCAGACCAGAAAAAATTAATAAGAATCCAAAGCCAGAAAGATATCCGAAATTATCATATATGTATCGCCTTTCCCAGCGCTGCTTCTGCCGCCTCTGCAAGAGCTTCTGGAAGCGTTGGGTGTGGGTGTATTGTTCCTGCCAGGTCCTCCAGGAAAGCAGCCATTTCTATGGAATGCGACGCTTCACCTATCAGCATGGATGCATTTGCCCCGACGATCTGAACGCCGAGTATCTCGCCATTGGTTTTTGCAACCACCTTCACAAAGCCCTCAGTCCTGTCCAGGGTCATAGCGCCTCCGGAAGCGCGAAACGGGAACTTGCCGGTTTTTATTTCAAAACCCTCTTTCTTCGCACTTTCTTCGTCAAGACCAACGGAAGCTATTTCCGGGTCAGAAAAAACATTCAGCGGTATTGCCCTGTTATCAAAAGCGCTTGGCAGTCCGGCAATAACTTCGGCTGCAACTTTTCCTTCCCTGAATGCCTTGGAAGCCAGGAATGGCGGCCCCGCAATATCCCCGACCGCATAAATTTTCGGGTCGGTGGTTCGTCTTTTTTCATCCAATTTGATAAAACCGCTCTTGTCCAGTTCAACCCTTGTATTCTCAAGTCCCAGGTCCTTACTGTTCGGACTCACGCCAACAGCTACAAACAATTTATCACCTGTGAGTTCAGATTCTTTTCCTTCATCATCGACGATCTTCAAGACTGCCTTATTTTTTTCTGCACGAAAATCCAGGGGCCTGGAATTACAATATATCTCAATACCCAGCTTTTTCATTTTCTGGCTTACTACTTCAACCATTTCAGGATCGAACCTGTTCAGGACCCTGGATGAGCGCTGCACTATTTTCACCTTTGTCCCAAGTTTTGCGAACATCGTACCAAGTTCCACACCGATATAACCCGCTCCTATTATCACGAGGTCATCAGGGACTTTCATAAGACCAAGAGCATCATTTGAGTTTAGTATGAGTTTACCGTCAAACGGAAATGCTGGAATTTCCTGGGGATAAGAGCCCGTGGCGATTATGGCGTCCTCAAATTTATAGGTGGAATTCGTGCCATCCGGAAGGGATATCCTGGCTTTATCGGAAGATTCAAAAGAAGCTTCTCCTTTTATAACCTGCACTCCATATTTTTTGCACAGGCCTGCTATCCCGTCCCTTAGTTTTTTAACAATCTGGAACCTGTTAAGCTGGATTTTTTTATAATCAAATTCTACAGAACCCTTAATTCCGATATTTCCCGGATTCTTTATATCATATATGATATTCGCAGCATGTATCAGGATTTTGGAGGGAATGCATCCCCGATAGACACAAACCCCGCCCAGGTCATATTTTTCCACAAGTATCACATCTTTGCCAAGCTGGGCCGCCCTTATCGCTGCGGTATAGCCGCCAGGTCCTCCTCCAATAACAAGGACATCGCATCCTGTCTCAATATCTCCCATCACCATTATGTCACATCCACGAGGAGAAGGTCAGGGTCTCTCAGATGATCTATCAGGGTATTCATAAAACGTGCGGCCTGCGCCCCGTCAAGCACCCGGTGGTCAAATGAAAGTACAAGAGGCAGGATTTTTCTTATCTTAACCTCGCCATTAATAGCGACTGGCATGTCCCGGATCCTGTGCACACCGAGAATAGCAACATCCGGCGGGTTGATGATCGGCGTGGAAAACAATCCACCTATGCTTCCAATATTGGTTATGGTAAACGTATTTCCTTTTAGGTCCGAAAGCTTGACCTTGCGGGTTCGTGACTCCTCTGAAAGCTTTTCCGTTTCCTTTGCAATTTCCATGATGCTTTTCTGGTCTGTATTCTTAATAACCGGAACCATCAATCCTTCAGGAGTGTCCACTGCTATTCCTATATTATAGTAGTGTTTCAGTACGATCTCATTTTTTTGGGGATCAAGAGAGGCATTCAAATATGGATGCTGCTTCAGCGCCACAGTGGCTGCTTTTATAATAAACGCAAGGTAGGTGAGCTTTACGCCTTTCTCTTCTGCCGTCTTTTTCTCTTTTTCCCTCAGGCTCACAAGCTCGGTAACATCCGCCTCGTCCATCGAAACAACATGTGGCGCCGTAAACAACGATTTGACCATTCTCTCTCCTATGGTCTTTCGGATACCTTTTATCGGGATCCTCTCTTCGAGGGCATTTGTTTCTGGCGCAGCTTCAGGCTGCATGACTTCTGGTGACTTTGGCGGAGCTTCCCGGGATTTTTTAACATCTTCATCAGTCACTCTTCCACCCGGACCGCTTCCCGCAATTTTTGAAATGTCCAAGCCAAGTTCTCTTGCAAGGCGCCTAGTAGACGGTGTGGCCAAAACCTTTCCCGGAACTTCAGGCTTTTCTGGTGCTTTAATTTCCGTGGTAACTTCCGCATGCTTAATTTCCGGAGTAACTTCAAAACTCTTTATTTCCTGGGATTTTATCTCAGGCGGCTTAGCCACGGGAATCGGTATCTCCTCTCCCTCCAAAGAAAGTGAAGCAAGTATACTTCCCACTTTCAGGATATCCCCCTCTTTTCCAAAAAGTTTCGATACCTTCCCCGCTTTCGGAGTCGGTATTTCAACTATTGCTTTATCGGTTTCGATCTCCGCCACGGCCTGGTCAGCCCTTATTTCGTCTCCGGCCTTTACAAGCCATTTAACGAGTGTACCTTCAGTGATACCTTCACCAACATCAGGGAACTTTATATCCACCATTATTCCTCCTAAAAACCTGCAGTCTCTTTTATTGCATCTGCCACTCTTTCAGCGTCAGGCAAATAGTAATCTTCCAGCTTGGGCAGAGGCACCGGAACATCGTATCCCGTAACCCTTTTAACAGGCGCCTCAAGATACAGGAATGCTTTCTCATTGATCCGTGCAATGATCTCTGCTCCTAAACCCAATGTCCGTGGTTCTTCATGGACAACTACGCATCTTCCTGTCTTTTTGACCGATTCCATTATAATCTTATCATCAAGCGGCGAGAGCGTGCGAAGGTCTATCAATTCAGCGCTGATTTCCTTGACCTTTTCGAGCGATTCCTGGCAAACATTCACCATAGCTCCCCAGGAAATGACAGTGACATCATCGCCCTGCGTCAGCCTCTTACCGTCGCCGAGCGGAACTGTGTAATCCCCTTCAGGCACTTCTTCCCTGAAAGCACGGTAGAGTTTCTTGGGCTCGAAAAAAATAACCGGATCAGGGTCCCTGATAGATGAGAGAAGAAGTCCTTTAGCATCATATGGAGTTGAGGGGATCACCACTTTTAAGCCCGGGATGTGGATAAAAAATGTGGCAACTGCTTCTGAATGGTGTTCAAGCGCCCTCACGCCTCCCCCGTAAGGCGCCCGTACCACCATCGGGCAGTGGTACATGCCACGGGAGCGGTACCTTATCCTGGAAGCATGTGCAGCAAGCTGGTCCAGGATCATATAACTGAAACCTTCAAATTGTATCTCTGCTACAGGTTTCAAACCTGAAACCGCCATGCCGATCGCAGTCCCGACGATCCCCGACTCGGCAAGCGGCGTATCTATCACCCTGTCGCTTCCAAATTTGTCAAGAAGACCTTCGGTAACCCTGAATACACCTCCGTCCACTCCCACATCTTCCCCCATGACCAGGACAGCAGGGTCTCTTTTCATTTCCTCATGCAGTGCAAGGTTGATCGCCTGTACCATGTTGAGTTTTGCCATTTTCAGCTCCCCTTCCTTTTTGCGATAATGCCTGAAAGTTCATCCATTTGCTCTTTCAGGCCTGGTGTAATTTCAGCATAAACATACTTGAACATGTTCGAAATGTCAGGTTTGTAAGCTTCGGCCTCTTCAACTGCCTTTTCTATTTGTGCAGTAGCATATTCCTGGAGCTTTTCTTCATAATCATGGCTCCATATACCCTTTTTCTCAAGATATATCCGGAAACGCTTGATCGGGTCTTTTTTCCGCCATTCCTCTTCCTCGTCTTTTTTCCTGTATTTTGTGGGGTCATCCGAGGTCGTATGAGCTGCGAGTCGGTATGTGAAGCATTCTATCATTGTAGGTCCGCCCCCCGACTTTGCTTTCTCGATCGCGGCTTTTGTTGCACTGTAAACTGCAAGCACATCATTTCCATCCACCTGGATACCTTCAAAACCATAAGCCAGGGCTTTTTGAGCCAGTGTCCTGGATGCTGTTTGCTTTTCTCTTGGAAGGGATATGGCATACTGGTTATTCTGGCAAATGAAAACTGTCGGCGTCTTGAACACACCTGCAAAATTCATGCCCTCATGGAAATCCCCTTCTGATGTGGCGCCATCGCCGAAATAAACGACTGATGCTATATCCTGCTTCTGTAGCTTTGCAGCCCAGGCGGCACCAACAGCATGCAGCACCTGCGTTGCTACAGGTATGGCAACGGTGAAATTCCTTTGAGGAAGCCCCATGTTCGCATCTTCTGACCCCATCCAGTATATGTATAGATTTTTCATGGGAATACCCCTTGCTATCTGGACCCCGTGTTCCCTGAATGCGGGGAAAAACCAGTCTTGCGGTTTCATGGCAAAAGCGCTTCCTATCTGGCTTGCCTCCTGCCCGAGGCATGAGCCGTAGGTGAGCATCCTTCCCTGGCGCTGGAGCTTCACTGCTTTTTCATCATACAGGCGTGTAAGAACCATTGTCCTGTAAAATTTTTCAAGCATTTCATTATCAAGAGCAGGCTCTAAACTTTTATCCACATTTCCTTCTGGATCAAGTATCTGGAGCCAATCCACGCTCATATCAAGAATTTTTTGTCTTGGCAACTTAACACCCACATTATACTTTGGTTTTAATCTTATTAATCTTTACTCAATAAAATGGAGTGACTGTTCTGTCAACATGTTTGATACCAATGGAAAACGATCCTAAGAAATATAGGTACCTCTGGGGAATCGATGCAATCGCAATACAGTTACTATTTATAAGAATCCCGAAAAATTGCAACGCAATTCCCAATGCTTAATTCGTTTTATCTGCCATGCATAAACCGTCGCTTACTATTCGTATTCTGCTTGTTTTCTGTAAATACAAGGTAGGCGACGCTATCCCAGGCGTTATGAATGCCGATGAAAAGCAACAGCAGCGCCGCAGCTCCGACGCCAAACAAAGCCTCGCGCGTATATGATAGAGCCGTGAATGCAGATAGAACGAGCATTGCATATGCCGCCAGCGGCAGCAGAGCATAATATAACCAGTCCCCGAGCTCTGGTTTATACGCGGTTTGTACTCTCATTTGCCTGGTCACGTAGATTATATACACTACCCCGATAAGGCCCATGAAACCCAGAATAGCTGCAACGAACGTGATCTCTTGCCATGGAGCGCTCAGGACTGCTGACAAAAGCAGCGCGGCACCAAAGTGTACGATTGTCGGTGTCGCAAACGCGGGGCCAGCCTCTGCCGCACGTGGTGGAGATCTCTGGGCAATGAGTGTCATAACGACAAACTGCAATCCAATCAGTGCGCCCGCAGACGAGCCTACAATTATAAAAAAGCTGTTCCATGCTTCGAGATTTGACATATCGTTCACGTTTCTGCAATTTGTTGCCTTTATTTGATAATTCTATTTTCCCGCTCGAAATGGTGGGCCAGTTCCGATCCTTCTTCCCCTCCTATGCGTGCTGTCCGATAAGCAACGCAAACGGCTCGATGTATCGGGCAATCTGTAGCGGGCTGCATCCACCTGATCGAAATACGTCGCTAATCAGCCCGGCGGCCAGGATGCATTCACCGCTGTCTTAGAACCTCATCTAATACCTCATAAGCGTTATCGGCTTCTTTTCTACCTACTCTGACTGTGATAACCGATATCAAGCTCCTCATCTGTGCCTCGGTAAGACCTGTATGGAACCCGACGTTAAAATGAGACCGAAGCTGGGGATTTACCCCCTCAATAGCGGACAGGGCCGAAATAGTTGCTATCTCTCTACTCTGGAAATCCAGGTTGTTGCGCCCGAAAATGTCTCCGAAAAGGTGCCCTTTCAAAAACGTATCAATGGCAGGAGTGAAAGTAATGTACCTCCCAGTGGCCTGAGATCCTATCAAGCGAGTCTGAATTTCTGTTCCGAGTTCAATGCTGCTTTTGTTGGCAGGTAGGGGGCTTGGTTCTTTGCCAGGTTCGTCCTTGATGCCCTTCTTCTCCCGTTCTTCCAGAACGTCTATGAAGGTATTGATGGCGTTCAGGCTGCGGGGAAATCCTGTATAGGCATACATCTGCACGAGGATTTCCTTGATTTCGTTAATGGTCAAACCCGCATCCAGCCCTTCGTTCAGGGCCGTTTTCAGTTTCTGCAGATGGCCGAGAGCGGTGAAGGCCGCGATGGTGACGATTTTTTCCTGTTTTGCGTTCAATCCTTCGGTTTTCATGACCTGTCCTCCAAAATGGTTTCAATACTAAACACTAATATAAATATGCCAGATAGTACGGTGGATTTTTTGTTCATGCCATTGCTCTCCTTTCGATAAGAGGCTGTTTCAAACACGTAAGCATAGTCGGGTATTGTTCGTCGCTAGCCTGTTCCGCCGTCGCACCATGCATGGGAAAATGGTTCAGTCCAATCCCTTCTCCTTTAGAAATTTGATTAACAGATCTGCGATTTCGAGATTGTTCAGATCCGAGAATGCAAAGTGTGTGTTTCCATGGATTCCCAGGTCGGGCAAGTGGACGAGCGTGACGTCCCCGCCGTGTCGGTTGACGGCATCGCGCCACAGCCGCGCCATCGCGATGCGGACGCGCCAGTTGTCCTGACCCGGATTAGCCGACGGTTGTTCCGGAATGTTGTCTCCGAAATACATGACGATGGGTACCTTCGTCAGCTTCAAGAACTGAGACAACGTCACGCCAACGCCCTCGAGAGGGCCCGTAGCACTCGGCATAGTAGGAGGCACTTCGCCTTCCGGAAAGACAAAGCTGCTGCCTGGTTCGTAAGAGACGATGGCGCGCACGTTCGGGTTCTTCATCGCCGCCAGCCAACCCGGACCGCCTCCTTGAGAATGGGTGACGAGAATGGCGGGTCCGATCTTGTTGAACAGCGCTGAAACGGCATCCGAGCACATCTCCCCGTCGAAGGGCCCGGTGTTGGGCGTCATCGATCGGAAGAATTGGTTCAAAGCCTCGGGGTCACGTGAGAACTGCACCCCAGGGAAGTAATTCGGCCAGATGCCGAACCGAAACATGCCGAACCAGATCTGGTCGTCGGGCGTCGCCGGGATCGTGAAGGGCACGGTGCTGCGCCCGGCGTTGCCACGTCTCGGCTGGTCGAGCAGATAGACAGCGAATCTACGGCGCAGGAAAATGTTTTGGAAGCCTTCGCGTCCATCCGGCGTGGTCTCCCAAGCCTTCGAGAACTGCCCTGCGCCATGCCAGAATACGAGGGGGAGCCTGCGTGCATCGACCGGGACTTGATAGAACACGTAGATGTGATCCCCGTGCAGCGTCGCCCCGTCGGGCGTGGGCTTGTAGGGATCGAAGGTGCCAGGGTTGGTGATGACCGTCCCGCCGACGGCGAAACTGCCTTGCTCTTGGATCATTAGCGGTCGCAGCTTGCCGTTTTTGCTAACTAACTCACATGATGACTTCATAAGGTTCGCCTGGATCAAGAGTCCAATGAATAAACTTTCATTATTTTTACTCGTGGAACTATCTATTTAAAGCTTTTCCGAAGAATTCAGTCAGCTTTGCGACCGCAGGCATCACAAATTGCGGTTTGTCGTACATGTCGATATGTGTCGCGCCAGGAATGACGAATAACTCCTTCGGGTCCTTCGCCTTCTCGATCGCCTCGCGGCTGAAGTAGAGCGTGTCGGCCTTGGAGCCGACGATCATCAGCAGCGGGCGTGGGGAAATTGTCTCAACCTGGTCGAAGGCGGAGAACGCCATTTGCAGACCGAGGCTAGTGAACACGTACTTGCCGGGCGCGTTCGGGTGCTGCGCACGCGGCGTGCAGTAGTAG
>JAPMTY010000034.1 GCA_026552835.1 Candidatus Methanoperedens sp. | reverse complement strand
TTTTGGGAAAAGATACCATAGCCATATCACAGAAATTTATTTATACGAATGTGAGTAAAAATAACAATGAGAGTGAACGCCTACCTCATAGGTTTATCTTAAAAGGGAGAGGAAAATAAGCCATCAGGCGAAGGGCATTTTAAAAATGGAGGACAATAATTATGGTCAAAATTGATGAGGAAACTATTCAAAAATTTAAAGACAACCTGCGCGGTGAGCTTATCCGTCCCGGTGATACCGGTTACGACGACGCACGCAAGATATGGAACGCGATGATTGACAAACGCCCTGCACTTATCGCACGGTGCACAGGGGCTGTCGATGTCATCAATGCAGTCAACTTTGCCCGCGCCAACAAGCTCCTCGTGGCAGTGCGCGGCGGTGGTCACAACGTTGCAGGAAATGCTGTTTGCGACGGAGGCTTAGTCATTGACCTGTCGAAGATGAAGAGCATACGCATCGATCCTGTCAGGCGCACCGCCCGCGCTGAACCCGGTCTCACCTGGGCAGAGTTCGACCGCGAAACGCAATCATTCGGTCTTGCTCTTCCAGGAGGCATCCAGTCCACTACAGGCATTGCTGGTTTCACTCTTGGCGGTGGGTTTGGTTACCTTTCGCGAAAGCACGGTCTTACCGTTGATAACCTATTATCGGCAGATGTAGTCACGGCAGACGGCAGGTTATTGATTGCCAGCAAGACCGAGAACTCCGACCTCTTCTGGGGTATAAAAGGTGGCGGAGGGAACTTTGGGGTTGTGACATCATTCGAGTACAGGCTCCACCCGGTCGGTCCAGTCATTCTGGGAGGTATGCTGCTCCATCCTCTTGCGAATGCCAAAGAAGTTCTCCGGTTTTATCGCGATTATATCGCCAGAGTTCCCGAAGAGTTGTCCATTTTTCTCCTTTTCGTAACAGCGCCAAAAGCGCCACCTATACCAGAACATATTCAAGGAATGCCAATGCTCGCTGTTGTTATCAGCTATTTCGGAGCAATTGAGGAAGGAGAACGTATCATTCAACCTCTCAGAAAATTCGGACCGCCAGATGTAGATCTGGTTGGCCCGAAGCCCTATGTTGCATTGCAGTCCATGCTCGATGCAGCGAATCCACCGGGCTGGCAGAACTACTGGAAATCGGAGTACCTGAAAGGTTTTAGCGATGAAGCCATTGATACCATGATCGAATATGCCACCAAAAGACCTTCATCGATGTCGAAGATTATAATCGGTCATCTGCTGGGAAACGTGAATGGGGTCAGAGACGATGAAACCCCATACAGTCACCGGGACGCACCCTTTATCATTAACATCATCTCCATGTGGCAAGACACCAAGAAGAATGAAGAAAATATCAAATGGGCGCGAGATTTATGGAATGCGGTTCAGCCCTTTGCTACTGGCGGAGTTTACGTAAATTTCCTGATGACCGAGGGCACGGACAGGATCATGGCCGCCTACGGTAAAGAGAAGTACGAGCGGCTCGTGGCGCTGAAGAACAAATACGATCCCACGAACTTCTTCAGCCTCAACCAGAACATCAAACCAAAGAAATAACATGAAGTTTAGAAAAACATGCCCCAATTTTAGTTGTCAGGAATGTAATTCTGATTAAAGATATCCTAAAGGATGCGCAAGAACGCCTACCGTTTTCAGTCACAAACCCCGTACGATTTACGAGGCCCGTATATGACGATTTCAGGATTATCCTGTCATACTAATACATTCTATGCGCCAGAAATACACCTCTCCACGCCAAGGAAAAAGGAAGAGATTGTGAAGAGATTGAAAAAGCAATACGATAAGGTGATTATGGTGGGCGATGGGATTAATGACCGGCTTGCGATGCGCGCAGCGGATCTGGGGGTGCTTTCGATACAGCAGACCGGGAAGTGCCCGAAGCTTTTGTGTGAGGAGGCGGATGTGGTGATAAGGGATATATTAAGGAAACAGGGAAAAAAGTTAGAAATCCTATGCTTTGAACAAAAGGACAACTTCACCCAGAACTGCGGCGCTGCTTTGCATCGGTGGCGCTTATCGCCTTCGGTCACTTACTCTTTATTAAAATCCGATAGGCATTGGAGAGGGGGTTCATGAATTTCATTTTTCCATCGGATTGTTTGGTTAATTTCGATCTCAATATTATTGTTTTATTATTTTTCTTGAAACTTTAAAAGGGAAATCATACGAATTAGATGAAGTATAAATTCGAATAGAAAACAACTCACCATCCATTAAATTTCCCTTGATAAATATATGAAAACTATTTATTGCTCCAGATGGTATGGACGGAATAGTTACGTTTAAGGGAAACAGCTTTATTTTGCCTTCTGGAGAATCAAAAGTAGTATATGAAATTTCAAAATTTTCATAGCCAACCATATAATTCTCGCGACGACGTATATTATTAATTTCTGTGAAACTTTTTTCTAGAGGGAATACGTTAGAATTACCAGGGGTAATAAGATAAATATGGGTAATGGGTGAACTTGATTCCGGTGAATCATTGCGTATGAAAATTGGAAAGTTTATGTCAAATGTTTGAGAAGGGTAAATGGTTGGAATCTCACGAGAAAAACGAGCTTCTGGAATTTCTTTTTCGAATAATGATAGCGAAAAACTTTCTGAAAGATTTTTTCCTCGTTGTTTCTTAGATTCATTTATTGCCCAAATGAGCCTTTGAGTCAACTCTTTTTGAAGAGTTTCAATTTTTCCACCATAAACAGTATGTGGTCTATGTTTGAGATCGAATGGGATATCATCAACATTTTGAGTAAGTAATAATACAATTTTTCCTAATGCATGAGCATATCCAACTTCATAAAATACATTTGAGTTACGACCTGTCATATCTGCTACTATAACATCAGCTTTGCTTATCTGATTAAATATTCGGTCAAGGATTCCTTCCGTAAAATTCTGTTCATCAACTCGTTCTGCATATGCTCCAGCATCTTCAGCAGCACCTTTAATCCCATACTTGTATATATCATTAAATTTTTCATCGAAAGGCATCAGAACAAAAATAAATGGCTTTGGGGCCATAGATGTGATTTCATTATTCATTCGCATTTTCCTCTCGTTATTTCTAATCCCGCATGTTATATTTAGTTTTATATTTTTATCTCTTCATTACGCGATAAATCGAATCTGTTTTTAGTTTTACGAGCATGAAAATCCCTACCATCTTCAGTCACAAATCCCGTACATAACGAGGCCTGTATATGACGATTTCAGGATTGTCCAGCATTTAACCATGACACAGCACGCATATTCATCAAAGCACCCTCTCCATCACCCCAATCGCCCTCCTCAAATTCCCCTCCGAAACTGCATATGAAATCCTGATATGCCCCTTCCCGTTCTCCCCGAAAGCCGAGCCCGGAGTAACGATCACGCCTTTTTCCAGCAATTTCTGCGGCGCATCCTCATCCGCAACCTCGGGGAATGCATAGAAAGCCCCCTGCGGCTTAACGCATTTAATACCCATCGAAGCAAATCCTTCCATCAGGATATCCCTTCTCGCCCTGAAACTCTCGCGCATCTCACTCACGCACCCCTGCGGCCCCTCAATCGCAGCCAGCGCCGCCTTCTGGGCTATTGAGTTTGCGCATGCCTGGATGTACTGGTGAATTTTGAGCATCTGCTCGATATATTCCTTCCGAGCGGCTGCATAACCGATGCGCCAGCCTGTCATGGCGTACGTTTTTGAGACTGCGTTGATTGTAATTACTTTATCAGTGAACTGCGCCGGGCTTACATGCTCGCCCTCGTAGATGAAATGCTCATACACCTCGTCAGAGATTATCGTAATGTCATTGTCCTCTGCTATCCCTGCCAGCGCTTTAATCTCCTTTTTTGTCTGGACAGTTCCTGTTGGATTTGAAGGGGAATTAATGATCAATGCAACGGTTTTAGGAGTAATGGATTCATTCACGGCTTCAGGCGTCAATGTCAGCTCTTCGCCAAGAGGTATGCCCACCACTTTTCCCCCGGCCATTTTCGCCAGAGCTGAATACGACAAAAACCCGGGGTCAGGTATCAGAACTTCATCGCCTGTATCCACCAAAGCCTGAAGCGCAAGGTGGAGCGCCTCTGAGGCGCCTGATGTTACTATTACCTCGTCTTTCTTGACAGTAAAATGGTTATCACGCTCAAATTTCCTGCACAGGGCTTCCCGAAGTTCCGGAATTCCGAGGTTCCCGGTATAGCCCGTGAAACCCTGGTTTATTGCATCAACTGCAGCTTTTTTAATATGCTTGGGTGTGTCAAAATCCGGCTGGCCGAGGCCGAGATTGATGGCGTTTGGCCCTGCGCCTTCAAACATCTTCCTGATACCGGAGATGTCAATACTTTTAACGCGTTGCGAAAACATAGTCATCACTCAAAAACCGTATGCTTTTTCTTCAATTCCGCTTCGTTTGCGCCAGTCCTTACCATCAACTCGGATACGATTGAATCAAGAAAAACAAGCGCGGTTATTTCAAAAATAGTTCCAAGAGGCGCAAGCTCAGGATACCCCACCATCCGCCGTTCATGATAATCCTCGTAAATGATATCTTCCCTGGGTCTTCCAGGGACTATCACAACGATATCAGAAATCTTCCCGAGGGTAGAATCCTTATTCGAGGTTATGACCGCCAGTTTCGAACCTATTTTTTTAGCGATTCCGCCAAGGCTTGCAATGGAAGGCGTCTCGCCCGAGCCTGAAACCGCGATTACGAGGTCATCGGGCTGCACTGCCGGAGTTGTTGTTTCGCCAACAACGAAAACATTAAATCCCATATGCATAAGCCGCATCGCGAAAGCCTTTGCAGCAAGACCCGACCTTCCAGCCCCCATCAGGAATATCCGCTTTGAGCCTATTATTTCATCGACAAGTCTTTTTACCGAACCAGTGTCGAGTTTTGAAGAAACTTTTATTATGTGTTTTGCAATAAGGTTCATCGAGGCGATTGTAGCTTTGCATTCCTTTTTCACCATTTTAAGCACCTTTCTCTTCTTCCTTATATTCAATCCGCTTTAATTCCCATCCATCGAGTTTCTTCAACTCGTTGAATATTAAAATTATCCTGTCAATGCTTCCATCCCAGAAAAGTGTTTTTCTTACATCTTTTTCACGAAGCTGGTTGACGATGGATTTTACAAAATGCGAAAGTGCAGATTTCTTTGAAAACGGAACATTAAAAATCGCCCTGTACCCGCCTTTGGTTCTTGCATATGATGTCAATACATATCCCATATTTTCATACTCCGGGATGGCACTGAAATCACATATTATCTCCTGTTCATGATTTACAGAAGAATCTATCCCGGAAATC
>JAPMTY010000004.1 GCA_026552835.1 Candidatus Methanoperedens sp. | reverse complement strand
GGAGTCGAAGAGATGAAAATGAACCTCGCATCTGTGCAGTGGGCGGGGGGAAAAATTCACGAGCTGGCGAGGAAATATGTTGGCATGATGCGCAATGCTGAGGATATAAAGGTGGTGCGCAAGCAGGCTTTCGGCAGGATATCCTCAATCGTTGAGAGCATTGACGGCAACCTGCGCTTCTTAAACGATGCGCGGAATAAGCTAAGGAAACTGCCTGCCATTGATGATTCTCCTGCACTTGTGATTGCAGGTTACCCGAATGTAGGCAAATCAAGTTTCGTGGCGCTTGTGAGCAGCGCGCGGCCTGAAATTGCCCCGTATCCTTTTACAACAAAAGGTTTAGCCGTAGGCCATTTCACAAGGAACGGGATACGATACCAGGTCATCGATACCCCCGGACTGCTTGACCGGCCGCTTGAGGAGAGGAATGAGATTGAGCTTCAGGCGATATCGGCGCTGAAGCATGTGGGGAAGGTGATTCTGTATATTATAGACCCTTCGGAGACATGCGGTTATACACTGGAAAAACAGATGCATCTTCTTGAGGAGATAAAGAAAGAGTTTGCTGTGCCGATACTGGTTGTGGCGAATAAGACCGATATTTCAGCGCCGGTTGAGGGCGCGGATACGGGCATGTCCACGCTTACCGGTGAGGGCGTGGAGGCTGTGCTTGAGAAGCTGTTCGGAATGGTATTGGAAGCAAACATTACTTCTTCATCAATTCCCGCATCATCTTAATCGAACAAAGCTCTCCGCACATGCTGCATGTATCCACATTCTTGCTCCGTGCATGAATCTCCTTTGCCTTCTCGCTGTCAATCGCAAGCCCGAACTGCCGGCTCCAATCCAGGTCACGCCGGGCAAGAGCCATTTCTCGGTCAGATGCGCGCGCCCTTTCACGAACGCCTTCTTTCACAAGGTCTGCTGCATGTGCTGCAATTCGTGTAACGATTGTGCCTTCCTTGATATCCCCGACATCCGGCAGCGCGAGGTGTTCGGCAGGCGTGGTCATGCACAGGAAATCCGCGCCGTGCATTCCTGCGACCGTCCCGCCGATGGCGGCTGTAATGTGGTCGTAACCTGGCGCGATATCTGTGACAAGCGGACCGAGAAGATAAATCGGCGCATTACCTGTAAGGTGTTTCATTGCGGTCACGGATAACCCTATCTCGTCAACCGGAACATGTCCAGGTCCTTCTACAATTGTCTGGACACCGGCTGCCCGCGACTTTTTCACAAGTTCTCCAAGGATGATAAACTCCTCAAACTTTGCCCCGTCCGAAGCATCATTGATGCAGCCGGGGCGCATACCGTCGCCGAGGCTGATTGTCAGGTCGTATTCCCTTGCAATCTCAAGCAGGTAATCATATTCGGAATAAAAAGGGTTCTCCCTGTCATTATGCTTCATCCACGCTATTGTGAATGCGCCGCCGCGGCTCACCACGTCAAGTATCCTGTCGCTTTTTTTCAGGCGCTCAAAGGATGCAAGCGTCACGCCTGCATGGATTGTTACAAAATCGATGCCGTCATCCGCATGCTTCCTGACAGCGTTGAACATATCGTCAGAGGTCATATTATCGATGCCTTTTCCCGCCGCCTGGTATATCGGGACCGAGCCAACAGGAATGCTCACTGCGTCGATAATGCGCTTCCGTATAAGGTCGAGGTCGCCGCCTGTGGACAGGTCCATTATGGTATCTGCGCCGTATTTTTCAGCGGTTTTTGCTTTTATGACCTCAGCCTCGATATCAACATAATCCCTTGATGTGCCCACATTTGCGTTTATCTTGGTACTCATTAATTTCCCGATGCCCATGGGTTCGGATTTGCTATTGATATTTTTAGGTATTACAATGAGCCCCTCTGAAACAAGTTTCCTTATAGCATCTGCATTGACCCCCTCTTTTTGCGCTACCGATTTTATCTCTTTTGTTACGATTCCGGCATGAGCCATTTCCATTAAAGTTGTCATTCTTTCCTCGACCCGAACATTTTATAATAATAACTCAATATTAAATTCCACATTTTATTATTAAAACTCATTGTTTTTTGAGACCAACCCATTTCACGTTTAGTCCTTGGTTTTTTTACGCTTTCCTTGCGAGCTTCTTCTTTTTTTGGTTCAGTCTTTACTTCAGGTTCCTGCGTCTTAGGCTCTTCCTTTTTATTCTCGGAAGCTGTCGCTTTAACGACAGGCACGCTTGCTCCACCGTGCTTGCTTTTCCGTGTCCTTATATCCACCAGTATCGGGCGTTCGATATAGGTGCTGACAATCATCGCCACGCCCGGTGACAGGCGCTTGATGTCCTCTTCTACGTCGGAGCTTATACCTTCAAGACCTTTGCTGATGGCTTTGAGATCGTTGGGATTCGTCACCTTCATTATTATCTGGGTATTGCACTGCGAGAGGATGTTCTTATCCACGCGTGCAGGGCGCTGCGAAACAACCATGAGCCCGAGACCGAATTTTCGTCCTTCTGAAGCAATTGTGCGAAGTATATCCGAACTGACTGTCCTGTCGAATCCCTTTTCAGGGCAGAAATTATGCGCTTCCTCCAGCACCAGCATGCACGGAGGCACAGTGTTGAGTTTTCGCGCATCGAAAATATCGGTGCATAATTTGGACACAATCATTGCCTGGAGGTCGGGATTCACCCCTTTCATATCAATGATGGAAGCCCTGCCTTCCTGCACGAGTTCGTTGATTGTAGTGGCTTTATCCGACAATAATCCTGTTTCCCTTAACGTTTCAAGCTTATTGATCACGTTCCATTTGACTTTGCTTTTATTCTGGCCCACTTCAAAAATGATATCGTCAATGGTATATTTCTCTTTTTCAGCCTTGAGTTTTGAAACCGCTTCATAAAGTATGCCGGTCTCATTCTGCGACCTGTCTTCAGAGAAAAGCTGCGTGAACTCTTTTATTCCAAGGTTAATGCCATTCAACCTGAAAAGAGAATCGGCGGCAGGGTTGAGCAGCTTACTCGCTGGCGTGTACACTGTTATTTGTGTGGCATAACCTTTTGGCGTTATGCCGTACCGTTCAAATGAAGCCGGTTTATCATCATTCGGGAATTTCAGCGTGGCATATTCGCCATGAGGGTCGATTATCAAAAGCGGCACGTTCTTATCGAGAAGTTCTTCAAGAATAACTCCTCCTGTATAGGATTTTCCCGCGCCGGTCTTTGCAAGAATGCTGCAATGCTTTTGTACGAGATTGTTTGCGTCGAGATTGACATGGACATTCTGCCCGTCAAGGAGGCCGATATATACATCCCCGCGCATCAATCCGAGTGTCTGTTTAATGAGCAGCTCATCTGCTTTAAAGACCTTATCCCCGGGACTGAACGGGGATTTGGGAGCGCGAAGCACCCCTTCCTTATCGCGGACTCCTATCACGGTTGCGTCTGCGAGGATTTGTTCATTCATGTCGCCTATATTCGATGAGCCTTCTGCCACATCTACCGCTTCTTCAACTGAGAAATCCTCGTTTGAGCTTGTGATTGTCGAGACCTGGCCAAGAGTCCAGCCATCGGATTCATGCCAGACCTTGATGTAATCGGACCTTCTGGTTGCGAGGCTGTCAGAAACAGCGAACCTGAAATTCAATGAACTGGTTTTCCCGAATATAACACCGATTGAGTCCTTCGCCATTGTGTATCAAAATTAATTCAAGAGAGTATTATACTTTCTCTTTAGTATATCTGGAGAGGGAATTTCGATGCGCCTTTCAAACAGTTACGGCATGTTGCGATTTGAGGACAAGTCTCGTCTATCAGCAAAAGCATTGAAAAAAAAGTAAAAATGGGTATTTTGGCCAGCCATTCCAGGAAAGCTGTCCCTTAGTTCATGGCGCCAAAAAGACCCTTATATTCTCCGTCTCATCATGTATGCAGCAGCTACAGTTCCAAGCGCTCCAAGTGCTATCTCAAACCCGGGTGTTTTTGGGGTTGTGGCTGGTGTTGTTGTTTGTGCTGCCGTCGGTGTCGTGGTTGGCGTGCCTACCACGACATCCACCGTGTGCGTTGAGAAACTTGCAATATAAATCAACGCCTGTATTTTATTTCCTCCGGTCATGTTAAGCCAGAATGAGGATTCGGTTGCATTATACAAATCCTGTTCAGTCATTACCTGCTTCAACGGTTTATTGTCAAGATACAGGGTTATGGGTTGCCCTGCATTCCATGTGAGTGAGGTATTGTCAAGATTCATAAGGATGAATTTACCTGAATGGTTAGAAGATTCTACCGTCATTCTCATACGGTCACTCTGTATCGAATCCACTGAGACATTCAGGTCTTCTGAATAGTTGACAACCGAGGACTTATCGGATTCCCCGACCGAGACTTCGGCTCCAGCCCGCTTTGTCACGACTTCTCCCATGAACCGCCCTTCCATATTATCATGTGGCATATTGATTGGAGAAGCCCTGAAGACTACATTTCCATTAGTGTTAATAGTGACCTGGCTTCCTGCAATATTTGAAGTTGCCTTTTCTGAAACAATGAATGCTGTTATGTTTCCTGCCGTGATGGTTATGGTATTATCCTGTCGGGTTGCTGTTACCCCTGCTGCAAGATTAAATACCAGAGTGATATTGCTATCTGCATTGATTTCGATTACGGCGGCAGGGTTGTCATGAATCTGGATGACGATCGAGCCATCGGCGTTGGAAATTTTTGTTTGTGCTCCTTCTGTTCTTGAAACTGCAAAATTAAATCCCTGGATGTTTATTGAATCAAAGACAGCGATGCCTGCGATACCGAAATTCAACACATTTCCGGTGGTATTGTCCACTGTAAAGGTTACGTAGCTGCCGTAGCTGTTGTCTCCGCGGTGCATGAACCCCATTCCTTTAACGCCCTCATTGTCGCGCATTCTGCTTCCGTTGTCAAACATTTCGCTTGCCTTTTCGCGCATCAAGTTGTTGTCGTTATTGTTAGAATCGATCGATCTGTTATCTTTATTGCTATTATCCATCATGCCTGGATTATTTTTGTTCGAATCATTCCTGCCCGAATCCGCACTGTTCCCGTTGCCGCTATTCATCTGACCTAGAACCGGCAGCGTCAGCATAGTAAGTACAAGAACGACTGCGATTAGTTTTATTATTTTATTCATATATCCCGTTCCTCCTGAATATTATTGTATTGTATGGTAAATAATCTTTTCGGGGAGAGAATTTTGATTATGGGAAAGAAGGAAATAAATACCTGCATGTATATTAATCAAGAAATGATTTTTATCCCGAACTTAGGACTTGAAGATAGCGTGGACTGGCATGTCATACTTTCAAATACTTTCTGGTGGCTGTCGCTGGTTCTTGTTGCCATAGCTTACAGGTACAGAAATATATGGAAAGTGGGCGGCACGCCGTGGACATTTTTATTCCTGACATTTCTCTTTTTCGGGATACGTGAACTTGGACATTTCAGTGCATCCCCTCTTATAGGTTCCGTAAGATATATTTTCGGCACCTGGGCAGCAATTTTCATGTCATCCGCGTTATTCTCGATTTACATGAGGCTGTGCAGGAAGGAGAGCGGAAAAATGGTGACATATACGCCGTTTGTTTTGGCTTTACTTGTTCCTGTTGTCTGGTTTTATGGATATTCAACAGCGCCGGGCAATCTGGAAAATTTTATGCTTTTTAATGAAAGTCTCGTATGGCTAATCGGAGGTTCAATAACCGTTTACACAACGTATATGCTTGGAGCGCAGGCGACGGGTAATTTTGTTAAGGTATTTATGTTATTCCAGTTCTCGGCGTTTTTTGCTATAATCTGGAAATTATTAAGACTTTTAGAGCTTGAAGGCAATCCTATATCCTACCATGTTATTGAATCATTTGAAACAATGTTTGGGGTTTTTGCAATTCTGGCCATGCTGGTGCTGACACAGATGCTGCGAAAATTATCCAGGCAATTATATAGTCATAAGAGTTGAGGTAACTTTGCGTTCCTGGCGTTGCGGGTTTTCACCGCAAAGGCGCAAAGTACGCAAAGAATTGTTAAACCAGACTTTTTTACTGTCTCTGATTGGATTTTACAAAAGCACACTGGACAAGGCGCTTGTATTGAAAAACCACAGAGAACACAAAGAAAATTGACAAATCAATCCTCTTGCGAAACCGCGGCGCAGTTCGCAGGGTCGCCTCCGGGGCGCGCCGTCTCTATCAGGGGATGCGGGCTTGGACTGCGCGGCTGGCGGTGTGCGTGGATGCGGGTTGCTTGGTGCTCAATCTCTTATTTTTCCTTCAGAAAAATCTTCTAATTTGGATAGTAAAAAATAAGCAATTTCTATTCCAATATTTTTTGCTAATAAAAAATATCTTCTCTCAGAAAGAAATGCATGACCACCTTCTTTATGTAAAATGTTTACAAAACCATCAATTAATTTATCATCATAATCTGATAGCTTAAGATTATTTTTGATATATGCCCTTAAATTACCTATGTGGCCTTTTTTTGGGTCATTTGGATACTCTTTCTTAGTAATTTGTTTGATTCGCATAGCAATATTTTTAGTTAATTCTTCAAAAAAGGCTCTGAGATTGCTTATCATACCGCTATTGATTGTTTCCCAATCTGGCAATTCAGATGTTTTATCAATTTCTAATAAAAATTTTCCAAGTTCAGAAGAAAAACCAAATTTTGAAATGATATCTATAACTTTCTCTTTATGAATATTTATTTCTTCATTAACTCCCTCAAGCTCATTCTGCAATCGACTAAACCTTATTGAATCAATTTCTGTGTCCAAATTCTCATTGTTAGATATTTTATTTATTTTATTTAATCTTTGCAGGTTATTTAAAGTATAATCATCAAAATATATTGGTTCGCAATGCAGAATCCATTGAATATCCACAAATAGTGCTTTTTTGCTGTAAGTATATTCCATTGAAGTACCATAATTATCATTTGGATATATTAAAAAAATTTTATTTTGTCTTTTTTCAATTATTTCAATTATTTCCTTATTTCTCCCAATTTTCAATAAGAAATAGAAAGCTAATGATGATGCACAGCTTTCTTTCATTAGTTCCTCTTTAATAGTATCATCAAATATCGCTCTGGATTTACTATCTTTTTCAGCAATATTATATAATTTTTTTAGAGCATCATAAGTATCCCATTTTAAACGCCAATTCGAGGAAGGATTCAACTCTGTTTTTGGCTGATAATTATATTCAAATCTTCTGAACCACTGATGACTTTCTTTATCAAATATGATTTTAATACGATCCTGAATATTATTTTCTTCGGACATAAAATTCAATCTCTATGCAATCACTGATATTCTATTACATACACTCTATTGCCATCAATCCTATAGAAGTTCATAATATCTTATTCTTAACGTGTTCAAATCTTAAATCTTCTTGTCATTTTCCATCGTATCTTATCTTAACCACATGGCCTTTCATTCAATTACCTTTTCCCTGTGCTCTCCGTGTTTTAAACTATTCATCAGCCTGTCCCTTCTGCGTTAAATTAATAGACATAGCAAACCTCTTCAGGCACGAAATGTTCCCCGAAGCTCTAAACAATTATAAAAAACACATTGCTGAGAGGCAAAACCTCGGAATCCCGCCCCTCCCCCTGAACGCGGAACAGGTAAAAGCCCTCTCGGAATTAGTCATCGCCCCTCCCGCCGGCATGGAAGACTTCATCCTCGAACTCTTAAAAGAACATATCCCACCGGGCGTTGACCCTGCGGCGCTTGAAAAAGCAAAGCTCTTAAGGAATCTGGCGCTTCGCGAGAAATCTTCCCCGATACTCATGCCCCGTGAAGCTGTCAGGCTTCTTGGCACGATGAAAGGCGGGTATAATATCGAAACGCTTATTGAATTACTTGAAAACAAAGAGCTTGCGGATGAGGCTGTACATGCCCTGTCGAATACCATTTTGATATTCGGCTTCTTTGATAAGATCAACAAGCTTGCCCGGACAAATCCCAATGCCAGAAAAGTCCTCGAAAGCTGGGCAAAAGCCGAATGGTTCACCAACAGCGCCGGAATCCCAAAAGTTCAAAAAGTTATAATTTTTAAAGTACCGGGCGAGGTCAATACCGACGATTTATCACCGGCTTCGCATGCGGGGACGCGTCCAGATATCCCGCTCCACGCCCTTTCCATGCTCGAATCCCGCTATCCGGGCGCGCTTTCGGAACTCAGGGATCTCAAAAAACAGGGTTATCCGGTTGCGTTCGCGGCAGACGTAGTCGGGACAGGCAGCAGCAGGAAATCGGCAGCAAATTCACTTATCTGGTGGATAGGGGAAGACATTCCCGGCGTCCCTAATAAACGAAAAGGCGGGGTTGTCCTGGGAAGCCAGATAGCACCCATTTTTTTTAACACGGCACGGGACAGCGGCGCCCTTCCAATAAGATGCGATGTGTCAGGGCTTGAAACTGGAATGGTGGTTACAATAGATTTCGAAAACGGAAGGATTCGTGGTGAAGACGGCGAGGCGGCAGCATTTAACCTTGAACCCGAAACGCTTCCTGATGAATACAGGGCTGGCGGCAGGCTTCTTTTGATAATCGGGAAAGAGCTTACAAGAAAAGCCGGCGATGCCCTCGGAGAAAAATATGATATTTTCATTAAACCTGCTGAGCCGCCGCTTTCAGGTAGCGGTTATACCCTTGCCCAGAAAATAGTGGGTAAAGCATGCGGTCTTCCCGGCGTGCGTCCGGGGCAGGCATGTCTTCCGAAAATCACGACTGTGGGCTCACAGGACACAACAGGCCCCATGACCGCAGACGAAATAAAAGAGCTTGTCTGCCTTGAATTCGAAGCGCCTCTGGTCATGCAGTCTTTCTGTCATACTGCCGCATATCCGACACCCGCCGATAGGGTAATGCATACAGAACTTGCCAGGTTTTTCAAAGAAAGAGGCGCAGTTGTCCTGAAACCCGGGGATGGCATAATCCATTCATGGCTGAACAGGATGCTTCTCCCCGATACCGTGGGAACCGGGGGCGACAGCCATACGCGTTTCCCGATAGGCATCTCATTCCCTGCCGGAAGCGGTCTTGTGGCTTTTGCTGCAGCTCTCGGTGTCATGCCGCTTGACATGCCGCAAAGCGTGCTTGTCAGGTGGAAGGGCGCGACCGGGAAAGGTATTTTTTTACGGGACGTTGTCAATGCCATCCCGTATTTTGCACTAAAACAGGGCAAGCTCAGCCTTGAAAAGAAAAACAAAAAGAACATCTTCAACGGCAGGATTATCGAGATAGAAGGACTTCCCGGCCTTACAGTCGAGCAAGCTTTTGAACTTACGGATTCATCAGCCGAGCGCTCGGCTGAAGCCGCGGTAATCGCCCTGTCGCAGGAGCAGGTTTTGTCTTATCTCAAGACGAATATTTCCATACTAAGAGCGCTTGTCAGCGAGGGATATCCATCAAAAGCGCTGCAAACGCGCATTAAGGCGATGGAAGAATGGCTAAAGCAGCCCTCGCTCCTTCATGCAGACGCTGATGCGGAATATGCCGACATTATAGAGATTGACCTGTCGCAAATAACCGAACCTCTTCTTGCATGTCCCAACGACCCTGATTACATAAAACCGCTCTCGCTTGCAGCCGGTGAAAAAATCGATGAGGTATTTATCGGGTCATGCATGATAGGGCTCGAACAGTTTGACAGGGCTGCCGCGATACTCAGGAAAGCTAACAGCATCGCATCAAAAACGTGGATTGCCCCGCCGACAAGGCTTATCGAAAAACACATGAAGGAAACGGGCGATTATTCCAGGTTGAAAGAACTCGGCGCAAGGATGGAGATACCGGGATGCAGCCTGTGCATGGGCAACCAGGCAAGGGTTGCAGATAATGCAGTGGTATTCTCGACATCCACGCGGAATTTTGATAACCGGATGGGTAAAAATGCAAAGGTGTATCTCGGCTCGGCAGAACTTGCTGCGGTTGTCGCTATTTTGGGAAGGATACCCACACACGAAGAGTATATTTCGTATTTATAAAGGCGGTATAGTGTGTTGGTGTTAAATTTCATCTAAAGTAAAGTGCTTTGCGGTGCAGATTTATAGTAGCTCGTCAATTTATAAGTGGGTCGAAATATGGCATATAAAGAAAAAGAATGGAACTTTTATTTCACTGGAATACTATTATTTTTTACAGTTTATACAGTTATAAAAGACGTTTTTATATCAGGATTTGTTAATTTTTATTACGCCCTTATCGGTGCTCTTTTTGTAACAACTGCTATTATATTTTTAATAAAAAGACAGATTGAGTAAGCTTCTGCATCCTTTCCGATTTTGGTAGATGCATGTTTTTCAGTGAATTTTCTTTAAATATATTTTTCATTTAACTACCTTATCGGGCTTTTCATTTTTTAACGATTTTATTAAGCCAATAAGCCCTTGAGCAAGATATAATGCAGATAAAATAAGCATTGCCAATCCGCCGAAAATAAGTACCAACATTCCAATAAAAAATGGTGATGCAATTACAAAATCTGGCAACCCGAATGTATTAGAAGGAGGTTTGGTTAGAATATCTCTAAACCCAATCAAAAATAACAAGCCAATAACAAAGTTTAAAACAGATTTTAGAAAATATTCACCACTTTTTCGAACGGCTTCTTTTTTTTCTGTATTATTATCCAATGCCAAAGCATATGTAAAAGTCAATAATGCCAACGTAGCTATTAGAATTGTCCCTCTTTCTCCAAAAGATATAATAGATTCATAATCTGGTTCTTTATTTGGATTTAACAGTAAGAATAGTTTTATAAAAGCTTCGGCTATGAAAAGTAATATCATTAAAAAATAACCCATGTATAAACTATCACTTATATCCCTTTTTAATTTCGCTATCTCATCCGAATGGGTTTTTGAAAAATTTGTTATTGAAAGAGGCAGTAGATTTTTTCGCATGTAGCATATAATTAAAATGCAATTATTTAAAGAATGCGAATTGCTGCCATGCTTCCTGTTTAGATAATTTGAAATCTTCCGATGAATTGATAAGGTGACAGTAAAACAATATGCTCCGCATTAAAATTGACAGTAACGGTTGAAAAATAATACTTTCACTTTCACGCCGCTTATCAAATGCTTAAATAATATAACACAGCAGATAGTGAATTATGAAAGAGAAAAAGAGTAGGACTTGTCCTGTGTGTGGTCAAACATTTAATCCGATGACTGATGCGTTATGGAAGATGAATTTATTTCAGCATCTTGTAGCTTCACAGAAACACCGCATGCCAGCGGAAGAAGCACAGAATTACCTGCCATAAAGCCTCTTACCAATTTCGACGGGATTGCATTTTTTTGTAAATTTGGCTTTGAGTAACTTTATATCACTTTAAATTATTAGTCTGAAAGTATGCAATCTTCCCCAGCCAGTCCAGACAATGAAGCAATTCGAGAATTAAGAGATTCATCTAAAAGACTTGAGAAATTGATGGAAAAGCTCTCTGCCTCTACAGAACAACTATCCAAATCCTCAGAGCGACTTGAGTTTTTTACCCTTGTTCTCATTGGTATTACGGTATTTTTAGCTATGATAGCTGTTACTGAACTGACCAAAGACTTCATGCCCAAGTATGGGGTGGCTATATTGGGTTTTTCATTTTTGGCAGGAATAGTCATTATAGTTTATTATCTCGTAAAGATTAGCAATAAAACGAAACCCCAAAAATAAACGCCGGCGGCGTGAGTTCGTATCAGTTCGTACCAGTTAGTTGTTGATTTTCATACCAGGGCGCAAAGTACGCAAAGAATTATTTCAAACCAATCATTTTTACAGTCCCACGGTATGGAAATGGTTAAGATTGAAGCGGATATTATTCCGTACATCAATGAAACCGGAATTATTCCTTGGCATTTTGCTTTTAATACTTGTATCCGGATGCATTAACCCGCAGATAGAGGCTGGGAATCCGGCAGAATATGAATTTCCGGGGCTTAATAATACAACTGTTTTTTACCTGACTGATTCTTCAGTGCAGGTAGTGGAAAATGTCGTCAATCAAACTTCAGTTGATTTCGTTCTTAACGGCAATCCCGAAACCAATTTCAGGAATCCGGTCGCAGTGGATTATTCAGGTAAAAATGTTTCATTCAATGCTTCAACGGGACCGGTTCTTGGAGAAAATTATATCCGGATGAATTTTAGCTCATCCTTTTCGGGATGGGTTGCATATACACAGCCAGGCGGCGGGGATTTTATTTACCCGATAACCAAAAATAGGACGATCCGGCTGGTTTTACCTTTAAATTATTCTGCAACCTCCAAAATTTTAGGTCTCATCCAGCCGCCTCCAGATAACATTACGCAGGATTCGTCAGGAAGGGAAGTGATTATCTGGGAAAAGCCCAATCCTGATAATGGAACAATAACAGTAAAATACCAGCTTAAAGATGCTCCGACATTATTGGCCTATTTCTTTTTTTCACTTTTTATCTTCTTTATTTTTGTCATGAGTTATTATCGATGGAACATTAACGAACTTAAGAAAAAACGCATACTCATGGAAAAGGATATAAGAAAAAAGAAATAAAAAACTAATTTTCAATTCATTAATTTGAGGAAAATCTCCTCAAGCGAAGTCTCTGCGGTTTTAATATCGATTATTTTCCCGTTGTGCTTTGCAACCCAGCCTGTAATCATGTTAAATTCATCCAGGCTGTTCGTTTGCGCAATAAGATTCCCGTTATTCTTCACGGTTTTGAAATCAACTGCCTCCTCAACCGCAAACTCGATTGTATAACGGACAGCCCCGCACATTTTCTTTATCTCGGGCAATGTGCCTATCGCTATTTCTTTTCCTTTGTTCATTATAAGAACCCGGTCGCACAGGCTTTCCACCTGGTAAAGGTTGTGCGCGCTGAATACTATCGTTTTCCCCTGCTTTTTGAGTTCCAGCACAAAATCCGATAGATACTTCGAGGTCGTCGGGTCAAGACCCGAGGTCATTTCATCAAGAACCAGGTACTCAGGGTCATTTATCAACGCCCTTGCTATGGCAACTTTACGCTGCATCCCTTTTGACATCTCGCCTATCTTTTTATCAGCCGCATCAAGCCTGAGTGCCGTTAGGAGTTCATTAATTCTTTTAACTGCCGCTTTCCTTTCAATCCCGTAAATTTCAGCAAAAAACAAAAGATAATCATTTGCAGTCATCCCTTCATACAGCGGGCTTTCCTCGGGCAGAAATCCAAGCTTCTTTTTTATCTTCTGCGTATCCTTTTTAATGTCCATGCCCTGAATTTTTATGCTTCCCGAAGTCGGTGTAATCAGGCCGCTTAACATTTTAAGAGTGGTGGTCTTGCCAGCACCATTCGGTCCCACGATGCCGAAAATCTCACCTTTTTGGATTTCAAAACCCAGAGACTCGACAGCTATGAAATTATCGTATTCTTTCCTAAGAGATGTTACTTCAATTTCATACATAGAAACACTTATTTGTTCATTTACCATGATAAACATAATCATAATGAAATTATTGACAATCTCAAAATGGGAATTCCGGAAAACGCAATTAAGTTTCAGCCTGAAAACCCGTGTCCTTTCAGTCATAATCCTCATTTTAATCGGAGCGGCATCCTTTTTCGTATCGCAATCCGGGCTTCATATTAATGATAATATTTACAGGGTAATCGTGACCGACCCCGCACTTGCCCCGATACTGAAGACCGATAACAAATTCGACGTATATGTCGCAAAAGAATCCGATGCAAGATACATGTTCAACCAGGGAAATTTTGATGTCCTTATAATCGGGACAAAAATCATCCACAGCAATTCCCAAAAATCAATATCCGCACTCGATGCTCTTGATAAAGCGATCAAAAAATACGACGAAGCGAGGCTTTTGTCTTATAATGACCTGAATGACACGTTCCCTGTATGGCTAAACGTGAAAAATTTAGCGAGAGAGCAGGCATTCCAGCCAGTGTCCATACAGAAGCTTCCCGAATTTCAAAAAGTCCAGAATACGGCAAACGCTCCCGTTGAAACACCGGCTGTGGAAAAGGTTGTTTCGGAAAATACGCAGCTTCCTTCAATAAAGGAATTCACCCAACTCAAAACAAGCTCACCCCTGCAGGAACAGACCCTTGCAACCCCATCGCATTTTAATCCTCCCATTCCATTTAAATCAGTCGTCCTGAGCTTCATTTTCATCTTCCCGATTTATTTCATAGCTCAGTTCTTTTCATCAAGCATTATGGAAGAAAGAGTGAAGCGAAAAGGCGAATTATTGCTTGTATCGCCGCTTAGCTCCTCCCAGATTGTCCTTGGCAAGCTTTTACCGTATCTTTTAATCACGCTTGTGATGGTAGCGGGCATGACCCTCAAGCTCGGGGGAAGCCCGTGGATAATCCTTATTCTGCTTCCTGTCTCGTTGATGTTCCTCTCAACTGCATTCTTTGGCGCAATAATAGCGCGAAGCTTTAAGGAACTCAGTTTTGTGCTGATTTTCCTTTCGGTTTTTCTCTCGGGATATATTTTCTTCCCTGCGATGTTCGCCAACATCCATGCAATCAGCATAATTTCGCCAATCACCCTTGTTGTAAAAATGCTTGAGAACGAACCAGTTTCGATAAGCGAATACCTTTTCTCAACCACGCCGTTTTATCTTGTATCAACCCTTGTTTTCATGTTCGGTATTTTCATCTACCGTGAAGAAGACCTTTTTACACAGAAATCAATCCGAGCTAAATTACTGGATTCTCTCCGGGAATTCATAGCCCGTGTCCCAAATCCTCTTTTCTTTCTTAGCATAGCGCTTCTTCCGCTTGCATTTTCAATCCAGTTGATGCTGATAGTGTTAATGTTCAATGTTCCTTTGCGTATCGGGATTCTTGTTTTTATCATCCTTGCAGCCTTGATAGAAGAAGTTGTCAAATCCGTCGGGATTTATACGGTTTTTTCAAAGAAATCTGCAAAAGTTTCGACTGCCAGTGCCCTGAAATTCGGGATTTTATCAGGCGCCGGATTTTTTGTAGGTGAAAAAGTATTGCTGCTTGTGGTCGTAGCAAGTATCGCGGGCTCGGTCTTCGGGTCTGTAATGGGGATAGGGCTTCTTGTTTTTCCATTGCTTTTACATATCTCCTCAACGACCGCTGCTTCCCTCAGCATGAGATATTTTGGAACAAAGAATTACCTGGCGTCTCTTGTCCTTGCTTCGGTAATCCACGCTTCTTATAATCTTTACCTGGTCAGGGGTGTCGTTTTTGGCTAATACGCTTGTTATCGCGAAGAAGGAGATGAATTCACTTCTCAAAGAGAGGACCCTTATCCTTGCCATCATAGTCCAGCTGCTTATAGCGTCATTTTCATCGTTGCTTGTTGTCGGTCTTGCCTCTTTTTTTGACCCGTCTGCACTTTCGAATTATGATGAGAAGGTTGCAAACGTGGGAATCGTTGGCGATGGGGAACTAAGGAATTTCATTGAAAAAAGCCAGGTCAATGTTTATTATTACCAGGACCTCGCCTCTGCGCTTTCAGATTTTGACAATAATAAAATAGACGGAGTGGTGGTAATCCCGAATGTGAGTTCATCGGGAACAGAGCTAATCCGCATAGATATCTATCTTCCAAAATCTGACATCAGGGGCACATTTGTAACGCTGCAATTAAAAAAACCTCTTGAGGATTACGAAAATTATGTCAGGGATATAAGGAGCCAGCGAATCGGTTTTGAACCGGTCAGGCTTTATACAGATTCAGTTCCCAAAAAAACCTCCACCTATTTTGAATTCATATACGGCATACTCATACCGTTGCTGGTCTTCACGCCGGTTTTCATTTCAGGCGGATTAATCATTGATATGTTCACCGAGGAATTTGAACGAAAGACGATGGAACTGCTGCTGGTTTCTCCTGCGTCGTTCGGAGAGATAGTAAATGGCAAGATGCTCACAGCCGTGCTTATTGTTCCACTTCAGGCCCTTTTATGGCTGGCGCTTGTGAGTTTTAACGGAGTTGTTGTAAATAATATTGCAATTATCCTGTTATTGTCAAGCATAATAGCGGTCATTGTTGTTGTTTTAGGGGCGATTATTGCAGTCAAATACAAGAAAAGATTGATCGCGCAGTACCTGTATTCCCTTATCCTCATCCTCATGTTTCTTGCAGGATATCTCTTTGCCGACTCGCCTTTTAACCTGGTTACAAGATTATCAGCCGGGTCAATCGGCACCGAAGCGCTTGCTTTCTGTGCGGGTTATGTAGCTTTTTCAATTCCTTTGTATGTCTATTTGAAAAAAGTAAAAATATCCTGAAATGAATCACACAACACATAAATAATTAAAGAGAGCAATGACCTTAAAATGAAACTGCCACAGGAAGGAATAACCGGTATAAAGTCCTCGGGAGTGCACCTTTTAGACAGTGCACTTGGGGGCGGAATACCTTCAGGTTCCATGGTTTGCTGTCTTATTAACCCGAAATCCATGGCTGAAGTTTTGATTTACCAGCTTTCATCGGTCGGGAAAGTTCTTTACTTTACTACGGAGCGCAAGCCTGAAAATATAGTATCCAATGCAAAAGAATTCGGATTTGAAACCGGCAATATCTCTTTTGTAGATATTTACAGCAAATTCAATTATGAAGAAAAAGAGAAGCAGCCCCTCACATTCAAAAAGAACCTGTATGAACTATCCTATACCAATGCGAAAAACGACGCAAAATTGTTTGTGGACAGCATAAAACTCCCGAAAGATACACTCTGGAAATTCGAATTCTGGACAAAAGAAAAAGCGGTTGAAGTCCTTGGAGACCTGTGCAGTAAAATATTCACGAAACTCCTGAAAACAAAAGAACTTTCAAGCATCCAGTTTCCCGAAATCAATCCGAAGAATAAGAGATTTACAATAGAGCTTACTAATTGCCCTGAATGCAATGAGCTTTCGGGATTTAAAGACGGGATTTGTTATTATCATGCGGGTCTTTTTGCGGGGCTTCTTTCATCGCTTCTTGACACCGAGATGAGCGCATACGAAACGCAGTGTCATGCAGTGGGGACTTCAAACTGCAGGTTCGTCATCGGGCCAAATAGCGATACTGAGATACAGGATAATGTGAACAGGTATTTTAACCCGGCATCAATTCGCAGGAATGATGAAATATCGCTGTTCACCGAACACTCATTAAAACAGGTGAAAGCCGATGAAGATACCAGGATAATGATCGATAATTTTTCATATTACATAGACATAATTGATAACAAGGATAAAATAAGGCGTCTTTTGAGCCGGATATACGATTTGACTTCCATAACCCGCAGCATATGTTATCTTTATGTTTTCAAGGATACGCATAAAAAAGATATTGAGAATATGATAGTGAATAAAAGCGATGTGGTTTTTGACCTTGATGTCGGTATCAATGGTGACAATATTACCAATCACCTTATAGTATCAAAAATCAGGGGGAAAATCGCTCCCACAAAAAGGATGAAAGTTCATATAAAAGACCGGATTACCCTCGATACATCGCAGGAAGTGGTATGAGACCCTTAACCAACAGCCTTGTTCTTTATTTATTGATGGCGGGGCTGCTTTCCATGAATTTATACCTTGTTCCGGATTTTCCTGTTTCTGTCTATATCATGTATATAATTGTCATTTTTGCTGTGGTTTTTTATTTCAGCAAAACCATTTTCTGGGGAAAGAAACTGACGCCGGGCCTGTTATACGGAATTGCTTTGATAGGGATTGTTTTTCTTATTGAAATCATTGCAGGCTGGGTCAGGATAGAAAGCATTAATTTTTTTAATCCCATGCTCTTTTTGTCGTTTGTTATTCTCCAGATTCTTGTCGCAGTTGGCGAAGAGATTTCCTTCAGGGGCAATATACTTCAAAATCTGGCTGATGAGACCGGAATCAAGACAGGCATCATACTCTCATCTTTTATGTTTTCGGCTATCCATGTCCCGTCTTTCATTTATTACGGGCTTGATATCCAGAGACTGACGATTGCATTCATCGTGGTCGGGCTTCTTGGCGCTATCGCTTCGATAATTTATTTCAACTACGGGCTTTTATCGGCCATAACATTCCATTTTGCATGGAACTTTTTGCAATATAATATATTCAATTTGAACAGGAGCGAGCAGGGTATAATGAAAACAAGTTTTACCGGAACGAATATACTTACCGGAGGCAGTTTTGGGCCCGAAGCTGGAGTGCTTGGGTTAATCATAGTCTTGCTGGCATTAACGGTGCTTATCAAAAAATATCCACAAAGCTTAAATTAAATCAATCTAATCAATTCTTTATGAATCCCAGGTTATTTTTGAAGCTGGCATTTCCGGCAATCCTCATTCTGTCATTTATCACTTTGCTTCTGCCGCGTAACGTCGCGGGGATTTACACGGTAAATATGATGCTTGTATCACTTTTTATCGCGTTTTTGCTTTCCCTTAAGGTTGCTTTCAGTTATGAAAGGGAATTAAGGAAGGTTTTTTTGTATATCGCCCCCTTCATCTTGCTCTTATTTCTGGTCAACATCGGGCAATTCTGGACAATCGTTTATGATTTATTC
>JAPMTY010000033.1 GCA_026552835.1 Candidatus Methanoperedens sp. | reverse complement strand
TTTGTTCACGCTTTTTTAAAATGAATATCAAGAGATATTGATTTTATTTATGAGGAATGAATGGATTTATCCAATCTGAGATTAAGATAACAGGTTACAGAAAATATCTCATTCGGAAGTGTGATCAATCGGAAGTACTGAATAAACATTAAATAGGATAAGCAATATTAATTAATTCAATATATTTAAACTATAGATATATGATTACACATTTAAAAATAAATCCAGTAAGTGTGAATTGTATGGTGTAAAATAATAAATCTTATTGAGGTTACATGACAATAGATGATCCCGCAATTGATATGGAAATTCATAAATGGATCAACAATGGCAATATGCTAATTGAGAGCGGTATGTATAAGGACGCTATCCAGAGTTATGATAAAGCTCTTGAAATAGACCCGAAATTAACTGAGGTCCTGAATAATAAAGCGCTTGCCCTGGCAAGGACAGGGCATTATGGGGACGCTGTTCAATGCTATGAAAAAGCCCTTGAGATCAAACCGGATGATGAAGAAGTATTATATAATAAAGGTATAGCTCTTGCCGTCCTTGGCAAAACATCTGAGGCCATTGCATGTTATGATAAGATCATAGAGAAAAATCCCGGGGATGCATCAGCCTGGTGCAGCAAAGGGGATGTACATTTTGAAAGCGGAAACTATGCAGAAGCGCTCCATGAATATGACCGATCGATAGAAATAAATCCAAAGGATGAGACCGTATGGAATAACAGGGGATTGGCACTTGTTAAACTTAATCGTTTACCTGAAGCCATAGACTCCTATGATAAGGCCCTTGAATTAAATCCAACTGTTGAAAAAATCTGGAGTAATAAAGGGCTTGCCCTGGCTAAAATGAAACAGACAGGCGAATCGATAGATTTGCAGAAGATAGCATCATCATTGCAGAAAGAAGAAGATGCTGTAATTCCAGGACAGGAAATAAGAGTAATAATACCCACGTTGGAGGAAAATGAGGAATTGCAGGTTATAAATCAGGTAATACCGGAAACTGAACCCGAAAAGCCTAAAAATATTTCCTCTGGCCAACGTGAAGAATTGCAGGTTCCAAATCAGGTATTGTCAGAAGCTGAACCTGAAAAGCCTGTTTCTGTAAATATTTCCTCTGGCCAACGTGAAGAATTGCAGGATCCAAATCAGGTATTGCCGGAAACTGAACCTGAAAAGCCTGTTCCTATAACTATTTCCTCTTACCAAAGTGAAGAATTGCAGGTTCCAAATCAGGTATTGTCAGAAGCTGAACCTGAAAAACCTGTTCCTTTAAAAATTATTCCAGCAAGTGAACCTTTTATGACGGATACAGGAAAATATGTGATCACGGGAAAATCGAAAGAGTACCTTGTCAAAGGAAATGCTTTTTTCAACGAAAAAAAATATGCTGAAGCAATAGATTTTTTTGATATATCGTTGCAAATGGAGTCTGAGAACTGCATTACCTGGAATAATAAAGGTCTTGCACTTGCCAGAGAGGGAAAATATGATGAAGCACTTATTTGTTATGAAAAAGCGCTGGATTTAGATCCGGATGACTATGTATATTTAAATAACAAAGGCAACGCTCTTTATAAACAGGGTAATATTAAAACAGCGTTAAAAACATTTGGATTGGCTTTTGAAAAAAACCCTGAAAATATGAACTCGATAATGGGTATGGAACTTTGTATAAAATCTTTAAAAAAGACAATGAAATAATTATCTAATTATCTTATTTCATACAAAAAATTACCGCGAAATTTCTAGCATCAGCAACGACAGCAATCGGTTCAGGATAAAGATATGGGACAGGAGCATCGGCAGGTTGTATAAGACAATCGACCGGACGCTTGTATAATGCGAAGCCAGTGGCTGTGGTTCAGGGAGAGGAGGTGTGGTAGCACCTGGAAGGTGGGATGCGAAATAATATTCGTTCTCAATATAAAATTTTTGATATTGAAATATAAAATCAAATCGAAACATATAAATATGGACCCGTGATAATCACCATGGTAATTAAGGAGCGAGCAAAGGGGCAATGAAACTCCTTCTGATTAGTGGACTGTGTATATTCAGGGTGGTTGTATGTTAATATGTGAGTGCGGCGAGATTATCAAAGGTTTTACATTCAAAGAGTATATTAAAACTTCAGCAAATCCTTCAACTCCTACTATAGGGCATGAAAAATGTGGATATATATTCGATTTTATTGATGATAAAAGGACCAAAAAGTACTCTTCCAGGATAGAATTAAAGAGTCTAGCCATGAGATTTGCAGAAAAAAATACTCTGTCCTATGAAACGATCGAAAAGTTCCTTATCGAAGTAGACCAGCTTAAATCAAATGGGTCTCTATCCGATTGCGAAATACTAATCACAGCCTTTCAAAAAGTTGTAAAATAAATTCATAGGAATTTTTGACGTGATAAATCCCTTAAATTCATCAGAAATTAGCGCTATGAATATTTATGAGAACAACTTTGAACATCTTCTGGACGAGCTTCACCGCGTTGATTTAATGGTTCGTCTCAGCCTTTTGAAAAAAGGGGCAGACCACCAGAAAAGCGAATATTTTCAGGGCTTATATATCTCTGAGGAAGAAGTAAATACAATTTTACAAACACTACCCAATGAATTGAATTCAAATGTTGGTACTGAATCGGAACTTGAAAAAATTGATATATTCACCAAAAAAATCAATAGCAAAAAAATTGAAAGCACAAAGCAAGGAAAAGAACTGCGTCTACATATCCTTTCCGAAATCTTCCATTTGCAGCCTTTCGAGGCCGATGCCCTCTTAATATGTCTCGCGCCTGAACTGGACCTGCGATATGAAAAGCTGTACTCATACCTGCAGAACGATGTTACAAAAAAGCGACCTATTGTAGACCATGTGATTAACCTGCTATGTTATTCCATCGAAGAAAAATTCAGGGCAAGGGAATATTTTTCCCCGGGTGCACCTTTAATCAAAAGCCGGCTTATACATCTTGCAGGTGATGGAACGGATGACCAGCACACCCTCTTATCCAAATCCATCAAGGTCGACGAAAGAATAATAAGCTATCTGCTTGGTTCCAACGAAATAGATTCGAGGATACGTAATTTCTCCACAATAGTAGAGCCAAAAAAGTCTTTTAACGAACTGATTTTGCCTGATGAGGACAAAAACACATTAATAGATCAAATAAAATGGACCTCTGATACGAATGTCCCTCTTATGTTACTATTTCATGGACCTTACGGCACCGGGAAAAAAATGACTGGTGAAGCTGTTTGCAGAGAACTGGGAACATCGCTGCTCATAGTGGATTCAAAGGCTTTGATGACCGGCGAATCGCACAAGTTGCTCTCCCTTATTCTTCGCGAGGCACTTTTGCAGAATTCATCATTGTATTTTGAAGGGTTTGACGCTCTGATGAAAGAAGAGAATCTAAAAAATTCCGTTTCAGGAATTATCCAGGAGATAGATCGGTTTACAAATATGATCTTCCTTTCCAGCGAGACGCCATGGGAACCGCCTGCACTGTTAAAGAATCACCGCTTTGTAAGCTGTAACTTTCTGCTTCCATCGTTTGTAATTCGTAAAAAGTTGTGGGAGTCATTTCTCAATGATCGTACTAATATATCCGCTATGGAAATCAGTGTCCTTGCCAGCAAATTTAAGATAAGCGGTGGTCAGATACGTGATTCCCTTTTCACTGCATGGAACATAGCGACGACAAAAAAACCAGGCACACACGATTTATCCATTGAATGCCTCTATGCGGGGTGCAAAGCCCAGTCCAACCAGAAGCTTACTTCGTTTGCTAAAAAGATAGAACCTCACCATTCATGGGAGGATATCGTTCTTCCGGAGGATACGAAAGAACAGTTAAAAGAAGTAGGCGGGTACATTAAACACAAAGAAATCGTATACGCCGATTGGGGGTTTGATAAGAAATTATCCATGGGAAAGGGCCTGAACGTTCTTTTCTCCGGTCCATCGGGTACAGGAAAAACCATGGCTGCCGGAATAATTGCAGGGGAGGCGCGATTGGAACTTTACAAAACTGACCTGTCCGGCCTGGTAAGCAAGTATATCGGTGAAACGGAAAAAAACCTGCAAAAGATATTCAAGGAAGCAGAGACGAGCAATGCTATTCTGTTCTTTGATGAGGCAGATGCCCTTTTTGGAAAAAGGTCCGAGATAAGGGACTCGCATGATCGCTATGCAAATATAGAAATAAACTACCTCCTCCAGAAAATGGAAGAGTATACGGGGATTGTGATTCTGGCGAGTAATTTCAAAAAAAATATTGACGAGGCTTTCCTGCGCCGGATGCACTTTGCAATAGAGTTCCCGCTTCCTGACGAGAAATCCAGGGAAAAAATATGGAGAAATATATTTCCAAAAGAGACTCCGGTTGCCGATGATATAGATTTTGTCTTCCTGTCAAAATTCAAGATAACAGGAGGGAACATAAAAAACATCGCCCTTTCTGCTGCTTTCCTTGCAGCTGGTGATTCCCGCACGATTAAAATTGAGCATATCATAAGGGCTACTAAACGGGAATTTCAGAAGATGGGGAAACTGTGCACATCCGGTGATTTTGGAAAATATTACGAACTGGTAAAATGAAAAGCTTGGAATTGGTTTTGGAAGAAGCAAATTTGGGATAATTATGGCTGATTACACCGCAATAGCGAGCGTTGGGGATACGTTAATAGAGTTGCTGAGGGAGAACATGATAGATCTCATTACTCCGGATACCATCGCCATGATTTCACCCGGAGAAATCGAGGGCAAGGATAGTGTGCGCCTGTCCCTGTTCCTTTACCAGGTTATCGAAAATGCGCATATGAAAAATAAAGAAATGTTGAAAATTGATTCTACCAGGCTTAAATATCCTCCGATAACCCTTGAATTGTACTACATGATAACCTCATATCCTTCCCCGGGAATCCAGGATAAAACAGAGAGAACAAAAGAAGAACATAGCGTTCTTGGAAGAGCTATGCAGATCCTTAATGATAATCCCATCGTCAAAGGTTCCGCCCTCAGGGGAAACCTGGCTGTAACTAACGAGGAACTGCGTATGACGCTAACCACGCTGAACCTGGATGACATAACAAAAATCTGGACAACCTTCCAGGACAGGCCTTTCAGGCCATCTATATGCTATTTAGTAACACCCGTGAAAATAGAATCGACCAGGGAGGAAGAGACAAAGCGGGTGTTAGAACCCAGATGAAACAATAATGGATATAAAGATGACTCAAAAGATTGAATTAATTAGAAACTTCGGATCAAAGCTTTCCCTGGCAGTTAATCTCATTGACGACTGCAGCACGGGGGAGATTGCCGGCGAGGTGGGAGTTTCTCTAAAAGGACTGGCCGTGAACCCGGTTAGAAATCCCAGTGGATATTACCTCTTCCTCAACCTCCCTGAAACCAACTATACGGTTCAGGTAAAGGGAGGGGAATTTTATTTTGATACCGGGAAAGAAAATGTAAATCCAACTGATCTGGATAAAAGAAATCCTGTCATAACTCTCACCCTTTATCCAACCCCTTCTTATCCTTTCCAGCCTACTGCTACCCTGATTATGGGGCATGTTCAGGATTCCATGGGAAAAGGAATATCTAATGCAGTGGTGAATGTCGGCGAAAGTGACATTCACACAAGAACGACAGAAAAAGGAGATTTTGTCATCTATTTTAAAGATTTGAAAAAGGACGATGTTACGCTGATAGACGGAAAAAAACTGGTTAACATTCATGGAAAAGACCCTATCCTTGTGATACTGCATCTGGATTATGAGAAAAAAACAGTATCTGTGGCAGTTGAGGAAAGGAAAATAACATCACTTTCAGTTACCTGTCCCTGACAACATTCAGGAACAGGGATTGATCTATATAAAATAAAGGAGGTACAAAATGCCAGAATATTTGGCACCGGGCGTGTATATTGAAGAGATAGAAATTGGTGCAAAACCCATAGAGGGTGTAAGCACTAGTACAGGAGGATTCCTCGGACCGACTGAACGTGGGCCAACAAACCCAATGTTCATAACAAACTTCGGGGATTTCCAGAATAAGTTTGGAGGATTCGTTGAAAATTCGTATCTTGCCTATGGTGTAGAAGGTTTCTACAGAAACGGTGGACAGCGCTGCTTTGTAGGACGCATCATCGGTAAAGGTGCCGGAATCGCCAAGGCGGCTCTGAAAAAAGAGAAAGATCTCTTTGAAATTATCGCCGTTGGTCCCGGAGAATGGGGGAACAACGTGGTGGTGAAAATAGAAGACGCAACCCTGTATAAAAAGGATAAAAACCAGCTTTTCAAAATGACAGTAATATACTGGAATAAAACTGTAGAGGGGACAGAAGATGAGAAATTAAAAGCTCTGGGGGAACCCAATGTCATCGAATCCTATGATAATCTATCCCCTGTCGAGGCATCCAGTGATTACTATGAAAAAAGGATCAATGACATATCAAACCTGATAAAAATCGAGAGGAAAGGTGACGGGAGACCCGATCCTGGTATAATAAAACTTGCCGAAGGAAGCAAGGGAGACGAGATCAAAAAAGAGGATTATACTGGAGACCCTACCGCAGGTCCTGGAAAAAGGACTGGATTGGCTGGTTTTAAGGAAATTGACGACATCAATATCGTATGCGTACCGGATGAAAGTTCGGTGGAAGGATTAACATCGGATATCGTTAATCATTGTGAAGAAATGAAGGACAGGTTTGCAATACTGCAGGCAAAGCAGACAGCAGGTCCCGTCTCGCAACTACTGCCGCCGTTGGATTCTAAATATGCAGCGTTCTACTATCCCTGGATAAAGATAATCGATCCCGTTACCGGTGTTAAAAAAATGATCCCTCCGGGCGGGCATATTGCAGGGATATACGCACGAAGCGACATAGAAAGAGGAGTTCACAAAGCGCCGGCGAATGAAGTTGTCCGGGGGGCTCAGGAATTACAGTTTTCCCTCACAAAAGCAGAGCAGGATATATTGAATCCCAAAGGGGTTAATTGCACGCGCGTTTTCCCTGGCAGGGGAATCAGGCTGTGGGGAGCAAGGACTGTATCCAGCGACCCGCTCTGGAAATATCTCAATATACGCCGCCTGTTCCTGTACGTTGAGGAATCCATAGAAAGAGGAACACAGTGGGTTGTTTTCGAACCCAATGATGAAAAACTCTGGGCACGGGTAAAACAAACGATAACACAGTTTTTAACCGGAGTGTGGAGAAGCGGTGCTCTTATGGGTCTGACACCGGATGAGGCGTTTTTCGTTAAATGCGACAGGACAACAATGAGCCAGGACGATATCGACAACGGAAGACTAATAGTCAAGATAGGTATTGCTCCTGTCAAGCCGGCTGAATTTGTAATCTTCAGGATAGCACAGTGGGCTGGCGGATCGGCGGCGACAGAATAATATTGGAGGTGAATTAATATGGCAGATAGGAAAGACCCTTACAGGAACGCGAGGTTCTTGCTTGAGATAGACGGGATAAAACAGGCAGGATTCAGTGACGTCACGATTCCTGATACTTCAAGCGACCCGGTAGAGTATCGTGAAGGAAATGAAGATACAACAGTACGAAAACTCCCCAGCCTGACCAAGTACGGGAACGTAACTTTGAAATGGGGTACTACAGACTCACTGGAACTCTATAACTGGCGAAAACTTGTTGTGCAAGGAAAAATGAAGGATGCGCGAAAAAATGTAGCTATAATCCTTCAGGACGAAGAGGGCAAGGCTGCAGCTCGATGGGAATTCAAGCAGGCATGGCCCAGCAAGTACAGTTCCCCTACCCTCAGTGGGAAGGGAAATGATGTAGCCATTGAAACATTAGAGATTGTCCATGAAGGGATGGAGAGAACTAAATGAGTTTTCATACAGAGTTTGAATTCGTCCTTCCGCATGGATATGTGGATGAGGAGGGAAACCTGCATAAAGAAGGAGTTATGCGCCTTGCAACAACTGCAGATGAGATACTCCCCCTAAAGGACCCGCGGGTACAGGCAAATCCAGCGTACCTGGGCATCATCCTGCTATCCCGTGTTGTCACCAAAATTGGCAGTATTCCTTCGGTCAATCCCAGGATTATAGAAAGTCTGTTTGTTTCCGACATGGCTTATCTGCAGGACTTTTATCAAAGGATAAATGAAAATGGCGCCAATGCGGTAAAGGCTGTCTGCCCGAAATGTGAGCATAAATTTGATGTCGAGGTGAATGCCCCGGGGGAATAGGGGGCTATCCCCTCGGCCATTTGCTTGAGGAGGTAGCCTTCTTATCCTACTATTTTCACTGGGATTACAAGACCATCATGGATATGGAACACAGGGAAAGGCAGCGATGGTGCGAAGAGCTAAGCAAAATAAACAAAACACTTAATTCAGATAATGACAAAAGTATTTTAGAATTATAGGGGGTAGTGGCAATCAATATGGTAAGGCAGGATCCATATTCCGGTTATAATTTCGTAGTGGAGATAGAAGGTATTATAGCAGGCGGTTTTACCGAAATATCCGGCCTCACGATTGAAACGGAGGTTGAATCTGTAAAAGAAGGGGGTGCTAATGATATCATATATCAGCTTCCTAAAAGCACAAAATATACAAATATCACACTTAAACACGGACTTACAGATTCAGATCTTCTTTGGAATTGGTATCAGGATGTAATAAGAGGAAAGATCGTCCGCAAAAGCGGCGTAATAATCCTTTCTGGCAGATCAGGAGAAAAAGGAAAATCGTGGGGCTTCGTTGAAGCATATCCTATTAAGTGGGACGTTTCCAATTTTAATTCCACGAGCAATACCATTGTCACTGAGACCCTGGTACTGACTCACCACGGCATTAATAAAATACCTTGATAGCACTACGCATTATGAAACGGAGCTGTCAAAAAGTTTGGTGTGGAGGCTATCATAAAAAATTTGAAAATAAAAAACCGCAGATGAACGCCGATGAACGCAGATTTATGATAGCGTATTTACGATTTATAATATTGTAACACCAAAAGATTTTACACCCACCATGAAACAATAATTGTTAAAACTGGTTTTTTCAGAGCTCTGGCATGAATAAAAATGAAAAAAATAAATGCAAACTTCGTACTATTACACATAAAATATCGAAGATATCGCCATTACGGGTTTGTGGAGTAAATTTTTCTAAAAAAATTTTCAGCAAATACGGCATTTACATAAAATCACGGATTAAACTGCCGTCATTGATATTTATTAAATTAACAAATGCAAAAGATGCTAAAATAATAACAGAAGTTAAAGATACAATAGTTCATGCAAGAACCGAAACTTCCAGACCCCTGAACTGTACGAAAATCTTTCAGGTCAAAAGTCCATTCCAGAAACATGAATTTTCAAATGTTGCTTTTTATCCACAGTTCAATATCCTGAAATCAGGGATAATACAAAGAACCAAAGTTTCAAATCTCATTAGCTCCGCGAAAAACCTTCATGTCAAAAGTCCATTCCAGAAACATGAATTTTCAAATGTTGCTTTTTATCCACAGTTTAATACTCTGAAATCAGGGATAATACAAAGCCCTGAAACTTCAAAACCCTTGAGATATACGAAAAATCTTCAGGTTAAAAGTCCATTCCAGAAACATGAATTTTCAAATGTTGCTTTTTATCCACAGTTCAATATCCTGAATTCAGGGATAATCCAAAGGACCAAAGTTTCAAATCTTATTAGCTCCACGAAAAACCTTCACTTCATAAGTCCATTCCAGAAAAATGAATTTTCAACGGTTGCTTTTTATCCACAGTTTAATACCTTGAAATCAGGGATAATACAAAGCACTGGAACTTCAAAACCCCTGAGCTATACGAAAAATCTTCATGTCAAAAATACATTCCAGAAACATGATTTTTCAAATGTTGCATTTTATCCACAGTTTAATACCCTGAAATCAGGGATAATACAAAGCCCTGAAAGTTCAAAACCCTTGAGATATACGAAAAATTTTCAGGTTAAAAGTCCGTTCCAGAAACATGAAGTTTCAAATGTTGCTTTTTATCCACAGTTCAATATCCTGAACTCAGGGACAATACAAAGAACCGATGTTTCTAAACTCCTGAGCTATACTAAAAACCTTCATGTCAAAAGTCCATTCCAGAAATATGACGTTCAGAATGTTGCTTTTTATCCGCAGTTTAATACCCTGAAACCGGGGATATTACAAAGCACTGAAAGTTCAAAACCCCTGAGCTATACGAAAAATCTTCATGTCAAAAGTCCATTCCAGAAATATGACGTTCAGAATGTTGTTTTTTATCCGCAGTTTAATACCCTTAAATCAGGGACTTTACAAAGCCCTGAAACTTCATAACCCTTGAGATATACGAAAAATCTTCAGGTTAAAAGTCCATTCCAGAAACATGAATTTTCAAATGTTGCTTTTTATCCACAGTTCAATATCCTGAATTCAGGGATAATCCAAAGGACC
>JAPMTY010000032.1 GCA_026552835.1 Candidatus Methanoperedens sp. | reverse complement strand
TATCCAGTGGTTTTTGGGGCGGATTTGATGTGAAATAAATAGCAAGGGCTGCTATAAAAACCACGGCAATTCCAACATATATAATGGTCTTGTTGGATTTTTTCGCAGGGAGATTTTGCTTCTTCTTTTTTGCCATTCTCTTGCTTATTCAGGTTTATCTTTTATAACCATTTCGGCTGATTATGAGACAGTCTTGCCCCAAGCAGTCCTATGGGCTTGTCTCATTTGTCCAGTAACTGAACGATTGCCCGTTCTGAAGCATGCCTTCTACGAAAACGGCAGGAGTACCATTAACAATGAATAAATAAACTGGTGCACCCAAACCTCGATAACCACAGGTCGTAGATGCATTTTGACCCGGCATTAAAGGATTCTTCTCATTTATTCCGAAATTGTCGCAGACAAGGAGTTCCCTATCATAATCCAAGACCACCGTTGACAATTGTATAACAGGCACATCAGTAGAGCTTGCGTTCACGGTCACTGATATCCAGGTCGGCGGCCCTGCCGGGTTACACTCATAACCATTGCCTACAGGAGTACACGGAGGCGGACCCGATTGCGCCGATGCAACCACACTTATTGGGCGAAGTGTCTTCGTCGGCGGCTTTATATACGGCTCGGATATTGTCACATTTGTCCAATAACTGAACGTCTGACCATTCTGAAGTGTACCTTCTATGAACAGAGGATAAGGACTATCCGAGAAATAAGCTGCCGGGCCTATTATGGATAAAGTTTGCAACGCAGTTTGACCTGATATTAACGGGTTTGACTGATTTATTTTAAGGAAGTTGAATGTTCCGTTCTTTCCGATAATAAACAGCTTGGCAGTGAGTTTAGTAACCGGCGCATCAGCGGTGGAGTTAGCTTTCAAAGTTACTCTGATTATTACTCCGGCGGGAACTTGTGGCATCACTCCCTGAACCGAAACTACATCTATCGGATGAAGTGTCGTATTCGGATTCCCCATCTGCTTCCCCTGCGGGGCTGAATAGAAATATGATGCCAGAGCCGCAACAACAATCACTGCCAGCACAGCCACTATTGCATATACAAGAGGTAGGTTTGATTTCCTATCAATTTGGTTCTTTTCTGCCATTTGCTTTTTAAATAAGGTGTTTTTTATGTTATATATTCTTGTTGTAGGTTTTATCAATACGTATTAAATACAAAGAAAAAGAAGTATTGCTATCCCGGTGATTCTTATGAAAACAATCGATGAACTAACCCGAAAAGCCATTGAACTTCAGGCAGCAGGGCTTTTAACAGGTCAGATTGCAGATGAACTCAATATTTCGCGCGAAACTGCTACATGGCTCCTTGTCCATGCGAAAAAAGGAGATTCCACAGCAGCACCCAAGGATATTTACATTGACTGGAGCAACATCGGAAGAAGCTCTTACAGGCAGAGGCTGATAGCAGGCGCACTGGTGGACATGATACTTGACTGCCTCGGGGAAAATGAAGAAGGAATAGACGTGGTTGTCGGGGTTGCACTTTCGGGAATACCGCTTGCAAACCTGGCAGCAGATGAACTCGGATGCGAATTTACCACGTATCATCCCAATAAACAGCGCTGGGAGCCTGAATCAAAAGAGATGAAGGGCACCGTAAGCCAGAACTTCGCAAGTGTTGAGGGCAAGAACTGTATTTTGATAGACGATGTGGTCACATCAGGGACGACACTCAAAGAAGCCGTGGCCGTGCTTGAAGGACTTGGTGCCAAACCGGTTGCGATTGCAGTGTTGATAGATAAAAAAGGTATTGATGATATTTCAGGTGTTCCTCTTAATGCCTTATTGCGGGTAACAAGAGTGGATAAAATCGAATAACATGCCTGATTGGCCGGTACACTTAATTGTCCCTCTGCTTGCCCTGTTGATTGTCAGCAGGAAAGAGAATCTAAAGTACGTCTTTCTCCTGCTGCCGCTTGCCCTGCTTCCTGATTTTGATACGTTTGCCAGCCAGCACAGGGCGCTTTTGCACAATATGTTTATTCCCTTAATCCTTGCGCTGTTCGGGTTATTAATCGTGAAATACAGGGTGATTTTCCTGATTGCCTCTGCTTATATCGCATCCCATGTTCTGCTTGATATGTTCGCCGGCGGAGTCGTTCTTTTTTATCCGGTATACAACGGGATGGCGTTTGTGGATGCAAATCTCATGATGACCCAGACTAATAATTTACTCTGGACATTTGACTATGGCTTCAGGCCGTACGCCGCGGGATGGAAGACTGCATACGGTTATATTTCAGACAGCCCGGGCACGGGCGCAATGGTGTTTGTCCTGGCGGCATGTGTTTGTGCAGCTTACAGGCGCTGGCGGGAAGCATGACAAAGAGCATCATGGTTATGGGGACAGGTTCCCATGTGGGAAAAAGCATACTTGTGACCGCGCTTTGCCGGATTCTTTCAAGAAAATATAATGTCGCCCCTTTTAAGGCGCAGAATATGAGCCTCAATTCCTGGGTCACAGAGGACGGCAAGGAGATAGGGATTGCACAGGCAATACAAGCAAAAGCGGCAGGACTTGAACCAAGCGCGGATATGAACCCGGTTCTCCTGAAGCCCAAAGGCAATCATATCTCGCAGGTGGTAATACTCGGAAAACCGTATGCGGATAAGGAAGCGGGCGAATACTATGATTCAATGGATGAAATAAGGTCAACCGTTGCCGGGGCATATGCGCGCTTAGCAAGTTCACATGATGTAATAGTAATTGAGGGAGCTGGCGGCGCGGCTGAAATAAACCTGTATTCCCGCGATATTGTGAATATCGGTATGGCGCGCCTGGTCAGGCCGCCCATAATCCTTGTCGGTGATATCGAGCGCGGCGGGGTGTTTGCAAGCATTTACGGAACTTTGCAACTGCTGCCTCCCGATGTAAAACAGCTCGTATGCGGGCTTGTGATAAACAAATTCAGGGGAGACATGAGATTGCTTGAGCCTGGAATAAAACAGCTTGAAGAGTTGACGGCTCTTCCCGTTCTTGGCGTTATACCGTACACGGATATGAGAATACCGTCAGAGGATTCTGTTTCCATAAAGGATAAAACGCAGGTTCAAAATAATCATCCAATAAAAATTGCAGTGATAAGGTTATCACACATATCGAATTTTACGGATTTTGAACCTCTTGAACATTATGCTTTTGTCAGGTATACGAATCCTGATGAAGAACTCGATGAGCCAGATGCCATCATATTGCCGGGCACAAAAAACACCATGGATGACCTGAAAGAATTAATCGCAAGCGGAATGGATAAAAAAATAATAAAGGAAGCAAAGAAAGGGACGCCTGTTATCGGAATCTGCGGGGGTTACCAGATGCTTGGCGATTTAATAACTGACAGCGGCGTAGAAGGAACAAACGGCGCATGTTCAATAAAAGGGCTGGGACTTCTTGGGGTTTCCACGCGTTTTGGAAAATATGAAAAGCAAACAAAGCAGACCGAGAAAATTGTTACGGGGAACGGCATGATACTTTCACCCATCAGAGGCGAAAAAATAAAAGGTTACGAGATACACATGGGTGAAACTGACGGGGGGAAAGCCGCTTTCGGTGATGATGGATGCGAGAGCGAGAACGGGCTTGTCATAGGGACATACCTTCATGGGATATTTGAAAATGAAAATTTCCGGAAATCTTTCCTCGGCTGCCTGTATAATCGCAAAGGACTTACCTATACAGAAGGAAATATGAGCGATGGCATAGAGGAACTGGCACGATACATTGAAGCTCATATAAATATGAACCTGATATACAGTATTCTGGAGGGACAATGAAACAGCTTAAGGAAACGGCAGCGAAAATAAAAAGCATGGAAATCCGGGGGGCGGGAAGGATTGCGCGCGCTGCGGCAGCTGAACTTCGCGATTATGCAGGACGTATCACAACGAGAGACCTTGATGATTTCAATAAAAAGATGAAATGTGCTGCCGACCTGCTCATCAGCACGCGGCCGACTGCGGTATCGCTTCCGAACGCGGTCAGGGCTGTGATGAGATATGTTGGGGAAAATCCGGAAGAAGCAAAAGCAAGCGTCAGGAAACTTGCTGATGAATTCATCGCCGGTTCCGAAAATGCTGTAAAAAAAATAGGCGAGATAGGAGCCCGGAGAGTGAGGGACGGGGATACCATAATGACGCATTGCAATTCATCTGCCGCCATTTCGATTATGGCGGAGGCGCATGCCAGCGGGAAAAATATTAAGGTCATTGCCACGGAATCACGCCCGAGGATGCAGGGCCACCTTACCATTAAGCAGCTTGATTCTCTGGGAATTAAGACATCGTTGATTGTGGACTCTGCGGTGCGATATTTCATGAAAGATATAGACCTTGTGATTATGGGCGCCGACGCAGTTACAGCCAATGGTTCGGTCATCAACAAAATCGGGACGTCACAGGTTGCTCTTGCAGCCCATGAAGCCAGGAAAAACGTAATAATCGCTGCCGAGACCTATAAATTCAGCCCGGGAACATTGCTTGGCGAACTTGTTGAAATAGAGGAACGCAATAGCGATGAAGTGATAAGCAAAGAAAAACTCAGTGAATTTTCAAATGTAAGGGTAAAAAACCCGGCGTTTGATATCACGCCCCGCGAGTATATTGACTTGATATGCACCGAAGTAGGGGCGATACCTCCTGAAATGGCGTATGTTATTATCAAGGAATACCTGGGCTGGGGATTGGAGGAAATTAATTCTAACTGGAAATTATAAGTTCTCACTTCAGGAGATGGGTAAAATCAAAAGGTTCGGTGGATTTTTTGAGCTTGGTCTTATCTATGGGTTTAAATTTTGCGTCTTTGCCTTTACCTAATGTCTGGAAGATTTTATCCTCTGTAACTTCAAGAATATTCATCAGTGTCACCAATTACTTCAATAACCTGTGTATTAATAAAATTATGCGTAATTTAATTATCGAGGTTTCTTGTTCAATCACACCACCAAAAACATCCACCATATTTCGTGTACAGTGTCCACCAGGAAATTAATGTTACGGATAAATAAACAATTCCTATACTCTTAATAATATTTGCAATTGAAATCACAACCAGGAACTTTTTTGAGTCATAATTTCCTATTCCAGCTGCTATAGGAGCAAGGTCGACCACGATAGGAATCCATGGTGAAATCAAGAGAAACAACACACCATATTTCCGAAAATACATAGAGGTCGTTTTTTCATTTTCCTTATCATGAGATTTGATAATTTTTGTAAGGCCATTTTTTCCCATGAAATAGCCTATAGATGCTCCAATCACTGAGCCTGATGTCAAAGATAAAAATATTAATCCCGGATTTCCTCCGATACCAAGCAATCCAAATACCACAGGTTCTGTAGGTATTGGTATGATGGATGAAATAATACTAAGGACAAAAAGGCCAATCATGCCATAGGATATAAATAATTCAAATAATGCCATTCCTATACTATTAGGATTTTAATGGATATGTATTGTTTGGTATTATCCGGAAGAGTATTTTCGAATGAGCATTTGGCAGTCTTTCTATTTTCTCTTTCTGTTTATATATATTGTAGACAGGACGACTGCTATAGCCACTATCCCAAATCCAGGAGATGGTTTAGGAATAGATGCTGCAGGCACAATCGCTGTCTCTGAGGGGGTAGCAGGTGCGACAGTAGTATTTACAGGCATAACAGAGGCATTACCTGTTTCAAGTGCAATTTCCGTTGCATTTGTTTCGTTTTCTTTTGTTTCATTTAAATCCGTGAGATTTTTCGGTAGGTTTGTGGCTCCAAATGCTAATCCCGAAGCGAATAAAGCTGTCACGCATAGTGCAAAAATTATCCTATATTGGTTTTTCATGTTTAATCCCTCCAAAAGAACTTGAATCCCATGTCGAAAAAGGAGTCAATACCATCTTTACAATGTCCTGATAGTCCTCCTTAAGTGCATATATATTATGTTCGTTAGTCAAATAGAACCGCAGAATCCCAAGTCTGCTGTGCATCTGTCCAACGGTGGATGAGACTGCCCTGTAATTGACATTAAAACCCTGCTTAACGAGGAAATCATAAATTTCAACAGTTGTACAGCTCTTCGCCTGTAAAAAGAGATTAAGAAGGGATTTCCTGATACCCTTCTTGTCTTTCATGAGAAATTTTGACAGCCTGTTTTTTGCGCTTTCATCTATTTTCTTCATCAAATCACCTTTTATGACCCCAGACAAACATAGTATTTTTTACATTTCAATTTAAATGGGTTTCCCAGTATTATACCCAAATTAACCCTAACTGCAAGGAATAATAAGTGTGCGGATGACTTTCTCTTTTAAAGAAAAAGTTCTTATAAAATATAATAACATACATCGAAATAAGTATAAATACAGGTACATAATGAATATTAATTATAATCTATCGAAGGTCAAACCGAGTGTATCTGTGCTAATTGAACCCGGGAACAATTCCCTGTTTCTTTTACCACTTGAAAAAGGGAGAAAAAAATCAAATTTAATTAGTAATCAAAAAAAACAGGAGGTGAAAAACAATGGCAGGACTGGAGAACATGATGGAACATGCAACGAATGCTCAAAAAGTCAAAGTTGCAAAAGAAGACTCTGCAGAGAAACAGAGACAAAAAGAGTTCTATGCAAAACTGAGAGCACGCACCGCAGAACAGCCAACAGGTGCACAATATGACTAAAAGGGAGGTCAATTCGAGAAGAAGCCAATAGAATGGAAGAGGATAAGTACCCTGTCCTTTTCCATGTATCTATTGGTTTTATTTTATTATAGAACATATAACATTAATGTTTGAGGGGGAAATCACTCATTCAAATAAGGGAGAAAAAATATGCCAAAATTAATTGTAGTATATCTCAGTACGTCAGGTAATACAAAAGCGATGGCAGATGCTATCGTAGAAGGGGCTCAATCAAGAAATGTTGATGCAAAAGCCATGAATTTCAATGAGGCAAAGATAGAAGAATTGAAAGATGCAGATGCAATTGCAATCGGTTCTTCCACATTTTACTATAAAATGCTGCCTCCTATGGAGAAATTTATTGAAAGCCTGGAAAAAGCAAAAATAAAAGCAAAATTGGGAGCGGCTTTCGGCTCTTACGGCTGGAGCGGCGAGGCGCCTGTAATGATCGCAGAAAAAATGCGAAACCTCGGCATGGAGGTAATTGACCCGGTATTGCGTATTCAATATCAGCCGGTTGAAAAGGATCTTGACGAATGTAAGAGGCTTGGAAAAGATATTGCAGTTAAAATGAAAAAGAAAGATACAAAGGCAGAACCGAAGCATAAAGATTCAGCGGTCAGCGTGCAGGAAGTCAAAATGGGCGAGGGGGGTCACTGAGAGAAAAGCATTTGCGCTGATGCCCTGTTTTTTTTTCGAAAACCGCGTCTGTGACTGCAAGGTATTTTTTAAATCCCAATCGCAGCTCTTAAGTATGACCGGATTCATTTTCAGACTGGATGAGCTTCCTTATCAGGTTCGCGCGCCAGTGGATTGCAGGAGAGACCTTAGATGACGCCATTTCACGCACCCGAAAAGCAAACAATTCCGGGATAGACGGCATCATCAATTTCCTCGGCGAACATGTCAGAGATGAAGACGAAGCAAAAAAGAATATAGAAGAAAACCAGAGAATCCTGAAAGCAATCGAAGACTCAAAGCTCAATGCGTCCTTATCCATAAAACTCACACAACTGGGGCTTGAGATTGAAAAAGACTTTTGTTTATCAAATGTGGAAACGATTGTAGGCAGCGCAGCTTCAAAAAATATCTTTGTCTGGATTGATATAGAGAATTCGCCCTACACTGAAGATACCATTTACATTTACCTTGAAGTTTTCAAAAAATTCAAAAACGTTGGAATTGCTATCCAGTCCAACCTGAAACGAAGCGACAGCGATGTCAGGAGAATTGCTGCATCAGGCGGTATCATCCGCCTGGTGAAAGGCGCTTACAGTGAAAAAACTGATATTGCATACACAAGCCGGAAAGATATAACACTCAATTTTTCAAAGCTCATGGGATACCTGTTCTATAAGAGCCCGTTTTTTGCAATTGCAACACATGACGACCTTCTGATAAACGAGGCGCTTATCGCCAACGAGGCTCATCACAAGAGGATTGAATTCCAGATGCTTCTGGGAGTAAGGGAAGAGTTAAAGAAAGAGCTTGTGAATAAGGGTCTTACCGTTGTCGATTACATCCCTTATGGAAAGAACTGGTTCCCATATTCTTTACGGCGGATACGGGAAAGGAAACGAAATATTCTCCTGGTTTTCAGGTCGATTTTTGATTTTTAGCTTCAATCTTTTTAAATATCCACGGGGCGAGGAAAGTCGAAGCAATTCCAAGCGCAGGATACTTGAAAAAAATAAAATTCTGGTTTATTAACAGCAATTCGCTTAAAATAAGATAAATAATTCCCACCACCACAATTCCCACAACAGCCCTTCTAATCCTCTGCGCATTATTTTCTGCATCCTGAAGTTTTACATATTCTTCTTCAAGCAGGTAACCAACGCCGATACTTCCCATTACCAGTCCTATCGCAAGCTGGTCAGTTAAAAGACTCTGCTGCATGTATCCTATTGCCACAAGTATCACGGGCAGCGCCACGACAATAAAATATTTCGAACTGCGATTCAGTTTTCCTAATTTATTTGTAACTGCGGGTTCCACTTTAAAGAATATTAATGCCACTATTAAACCGAATATGATTCCGCCCATCACATCGCCGGCATAATGGACACCCAGATAAACTCTTGACAGGGAAATAGACAGAACAGCCACAGTACCCACAAATATTATCCACTTATTTCGGATTTTGCATCCCAGGTATCCCCAGAACCCTGATGAAACCTGCGCATGACCGCTGGGGAACCCGAATCCATTCTCCTCTATTTTATGAAGATATTCAGGCGGTCTTGGCATACTGAACAGGTTTTTTAATAAAATTGCGGCAAATGCTGAAAAAAGAATAACATACATTGCTCTTATGCCTGTTTTCTTACTGAAACACCAAAAAATTAGCAATGCTAAAAAGATAAATGCAGGCTCGCTGCCCGCGGTTGTAATGGCTTTGAATAATTTATCAAGGAATGGACTTCCAAAGCCCTGAAGATTTGTGATAATGTTTTCGTTGAAAAAGAACCGGAGAGGTTCTAACATAATGTCAGAAACCGAAAATAGATAGATGCCTAAGGGCAATCCATCCAATATCAAAAAGTTATGCTTTGACTAATGCTTTAGGTGAGCGTGCAATCTTCTTGCGCTTAGCACCCGCTGATGTGTATCGCTGCGCAGGGCCGGGGCGCTTGTATGCGAGTTCGGATTCGGGAACCATAATTACATTTCCCTTCCTGCCTTTAACTCTGCCCCATTTTGTTGTGCCTGTTTTTCCCATGTAATCTATATCCTCCAAAGTATTTGTTTGACTCCACAATAATTCCGTTTATTCATATACCTTTCCCCTTTTCAGGCTGTGTGTAGATGGAGTGAGTAATTAATTCAATTATTTTAACATACGGAATAATTGAGTTGGCATTTATTCATGATTAGGAGCTAATCTGGATATAATTCTGGAAAAATAGTTTTATTCACTTAAGTAATAATTCGTCGGAGGAAAAACGGTATGAAAAAAACGGATAATAATGAACCAAACCCGGAAAAGATAATGGAGACAGCCTTTGCCTACGCCGCAACCCGCGTGCTCGTTGCCGGGGTTGACCTTGAGGTATTCACCCATATTGCCAATGGGAACCATACGGCAGCCGAAATTGCAAAAGCGGCGGATGCCAGCCAGCGTGGAATTGAAATCCTCCTGAACAGCCTTGCGTCCTTGAACTTCATCACAAAATCCAATGGTACATACGACCTGAATGCGCTTTCCGAGAAGTTTCTTGTAAAGGGCACGCCTGCCTATTTCGGGGATTTTGTACTGCATATCGACTCGCTCTGGGAGCCGTGGGGCGACCTGACCAGAGTCGTCAAGACTGGGAAGCCCTTCCAGAGAGTAGATAAAGAGCAGGGTGTGGAGTTCTTCCAGAAGCTCGTCTCACAGTTGTTCCCGATGAGCTATCCGTGTGCGAAAGCAGCGGCAGAGAAACTTGGCGTCGGAAGCTCTTGGAAAGCCCTCAACGTGCTTGACGTAGCTGCAGGCTCGGGCGCATGGGGTATAGCTTTTGCACAAAGCGACCCGGGTACGAGAGTTACAGCCCAGGACTATCCGGGTGTACTTGAAGTAACAAAAAAGTTTGCGGATAAGTTCAAACTCAACCGGAGGTTCAGCTACCTTCCGGGAGATCTCAGAGATGTGGACTTAGGGCAGGACCGCTACGACCTCGTCATACTCGGGCATATATGCCACTCGGAAGGTGCGGAAAAAACCCGCGTACTGCTTTCGCGTGCCAATCGTGCTCTGAAAAACGGAGGGAAGCTTCTTATCGCGGATATGATACCTGACGACGAACGCAGAACTGCAGTATTCCCCCTTCTGTTCGCGGTGAACATGCTCGTCAACACCACCGAAGGAAATACCTTTACGAGGGCTGAATACAAGGAATGGCTTGCGGATGCGGGCTTTTGCGATATAACTGTTATCGATGTACCCGGACCATCGCCATTGATAGTGGCAGGGAAGTAACACCCCATTTAACATTTTATTAAAATCTTGGGCATCTCGCTCTTGCCAGGAGCACGGAAACCCCTTTGCTTTTAAGTTTTTTCTCAAGCAAGGCTTTCATATCAATATCAGATTGAGGGTTTATTATCTCAGTATCATTGATATAAGACCTGACAAGTTCTGTCAAATCCGGAGCTGCCTGACCGCCTGTCATGGCTGCCACTTCATTCTGCAGGACAATCACCACCACTTCATGCCCGTTATGGACTGCGTTGATAAGCCCCTGGATTCCCGAATGTGCAAGACCAAAATCACCGATAATCGCAATCCCTTTCCTGTTAAAACCGCAGGCAGTGCCGATGGATGAGCCAAGAGAGAAAGCGGCGTCAAGAAGTGATAGCGGCGGTGATGAGGTCATTACGGAGCAGCCGAGGTCGCCCGCGACCGGTACGTTTTGCTTTTTCACTGCATTATACAACGGCAGGTATGGGCAGTCTTCGCATAAAGGACGGGAACCCCGCTTTTTAATAGTCTCCGGGGTTATTTTGCGCGTCACATTATCTTTCTTAATATTCCCGATCGCTTTCTGGATATCCTCTATTTCAACAATTCCGTATGGCAGGTGCCCGGTCAGCTTCCCCGATACCTTTCCTGAAAGCTGTTTTTCAATAACGGGTTCGGTTTCTTCCACAACCAGGACGCGCTTATGCCCGCTTATGAATCGGTTAATCAAATCAAGAGGCAGGGGATTAACAATTGTGAGAGAAAGATGGGAAAAGCCAGAAGGTACTAAAGAATCAGCCTGAAATGAAGGAAAACCTGATGTTATTATTCCGATATCGCCTTTTTTTGTATATGTGTTCAGTTTTGAGTTTTCGGCATATATGAGCATTTCAGGGAACGACTCCCTGTGAAATCGCTGGTGTTTGCCACGCATCGTCAGGTGCCATATTTTCTTATCAAGAGGCGGCGCGGTATTTGATGCGCTTTTCTTTCTCGTGGTTTTACCCTCTTCTTTCAGCAACCGGTCTGTAAGCCTGATAATTACAGGAGTTCTCACTTTTTCAGATAAGAGAAACGCCTCTTTGATGCAAAGGTACGCAGTTTCGGGAGTCGAAGGGTCAAATACAGGAATCTCGGCAATTAGCCCGTAAAATCTTGAATCCTGCTCGTTCTGGGATTTCTGCACTCCGGGGTCGTCGCCGGCAATTATAACCACGCCTGCCCCTATCGTATGCGTTGCCGAAGTCACAAGCGGGTCTGCAAGTATATTCATCCCCACATGCTTTGTAATTACGGCGCTGCGTTCTCCGCATACCGATGAACCAAGCGCTATTTCAAGCGCAACCTTTTCATTGACAGACCATTCGTGATTGATTTTTCCAGGTAGTGCTTCCATGAGTTCTGTTATCGGAAAACCCGGGACGCCTGTTACGATTTTAACGCCGCTATCCTGAAGTGCAGAAACCACCGCTGACAGGCCGTTCACAAAACCACCGATTCATCATTTCGTGAGAACCAGGGAAGCGCCGCGAGTGCGCCTATGATGCCTTTGCCCCCGATACAAATCTCAACTCCGTTCTCCTGTGCGGTCTTCAGGGTAAGCTCTTTTGTAATCATTTTGCTTCTGCAAAGCCTGCTGTATTCCATAAGCGCGGAAGCATCAAAATCCCATAATGCCACCATGCCTGTCTCTTGCGACACGCTGTATTCCATGAGCCCTTCTTTTATTATACTAAGCAATTCTTCCCTCGCGCCGGGAGTGCAGGCAAATTCAAGTACCGTAGCCACACAGTTCTGGGTCTTATCAGGAACAGGGTAAAGCTGGACAAGGGTATGTGAGATGTATTTGTGCTCGTTTGAATCAACAGCGTCTGCGATATTGTGCGCCAGCGTCCACGTCGCTCCGACCTCTTTTGAGTCGGTATTGTCGATTCCTATAAGCACCCTCTCCCTTCGCGGGACAACGATTGTGCCGCTTGCGCGTTTTCCTCCGCCTGATTCTGTGATATCGCATCGCAGAACGCCTTTCGCATAGGCCCTGCATGTCGTTGCGCCCACGCCGCCGCCGCCAAGACCGCTGTAGGTTATTTCTATCTCGTTGCCTTTTACAAAGACAGATTCAATACCAGCAGCAGCTGTTGATGAGCGCAAGTCAAGAGCTGAAGTCCCGGTTTTTACAAGGTAACGCATCATATCCCCAACAGCGCGGCTTTTAATGACGAGCGGGCTTTTGGAATAATGGTACAATGCCCATGCCGAGCCTCCGAAGCAGTTGGAATGTTCCATTATTTCCACATGTTCATTTTTGCGGTCTGCTACTGCGTAAATACCTTTGTATAGTATATTATAAGGGTCTTTGAGGTGCATAAACATTGGTTTTAAGTATTTTATCTAATATATGAGTATTTGGGAAATAAATATGTACAAGAAATTCTTTTTGTTATTTTTAGTGTTCTTGGTTAGTCTGAATGGAGTTCATGCACTTGCAGATGGGGTTTCAATCCCTCTTGTGGCAGATAGAAGCACGGACGGCGGTGATGAAGGGGTACTTCTGAGCGCCCAGGTGATAGTCACCAACGGCACAGGTCACGTTTTTGTGGACACGAACCCTTACACGCAGGTTGACCTCCAGGGGTCGGCAAGGCTTGCAGCGATGGTGGCTTCTGACGTATTGGGCATAGACGAAAGAGCATATGATTTTTATTATATTATCGATATCAGCTCTCCCATCATTGGAGGGCCGTCAGCGGGCGGAGCGCTTACAGTAGCCACAATTGCGGCCATAAACAACTGGACCGTGAAACCCGGCATTGTCATGACAGGCATGATAAACCCGGACGAGTCCATAGGACCGGTAGGCGGTATTCCTTACAAACTGGAGGCTGCAGCAGCTAAAAATGCAACCATTTTCCTCGTGCCGCAGGGACAGAGCAACGTTACCATCCAGAATACTACCAGCAGAACAAACGGTCCTTTTATTATCAACCAGGTAAAGACAGAAAACGTTGATCTGGTTCTACTTGGGAAAAAATTAAATGTTACTGTAAAGGAAGTGGGAACAATCCAGGAAGCTGTTATTGCTTTTACAGGTCATGAGATCAATATACCAACATTCAACGGTACCATCCTTACTCCGAATTATCTTGAGCTGCTCAAACCTCTTGCTGCAAAGTTGAAAAATGAATCCGGCGATATGTACAACGGAACGGCATCTCTGGTTCCCAATGACAATTTCCTGAAGCAGGCAAAAGAAATCCAGGCGAATGCGAATAATATGTACGACGGGAAGAAATTTTACGCGGCGACTTCTCTTTACTTTAATTCCATGATAGATATGCGTATAGCACAATGGAATTACGGATACGGCAAAGCCCCGGATAAAGAACAATATCTTACCGGTCTTGTCAATAGTGTTGAAAACCAGATACAGAGTTCAGAGAAAGACCTTGATAACTTTAAACTGTTTGGAGTGAGCGATGTGGGAGCCGTAGGAGCGGCTGAATCCAGGATAACGGCTGCAAGGGCAAAACTGGAAGAGGCTAAAGGCCTTAATGATTCGGCAGAAAAAATCCAATCTCTTGCTTTCGCAAATGAAAGGGCGCGAACGGCACAGTGGTGGCTGACGCTTGCAGTGCCTACTGGAAAAATCATACCTGAGAATACATTGAAAGACCGCGCGGGCTGGTACCTGAGCCAGGCACAATCCATCAGTACCTACGTGCAGGCGCTGTTGTCTGAAAGCAGCGGGCATCCGGTCGTTTCAGGCGATAATAGTATAAACCTCGCACAGCAGGAGATGCAGCACGGGTATTATTCAGGTGCGATATTCGACTCACTTCAGATCACCGTGAGATCAAGTACAGCCATAGGATTATTGGGGGTTCAGGATACGAACAAAAAGATAGAACAAAGCGCCAGTGATGCGGAAGCTGCAATAAATGAAGCCAGGATGAACGGTGTTGAGCCCACGCTTGCGGTAAGCGCGTACGAATATGCCGATACCATGACTGATCCTTTCGAAAAAATCTCCCAGTATTCATATGCGAAAATGGTAGCAAAAACCCTGGTTGTCCTGAATTCCCATGCCGTAGCGTCAGATAAAAAACCCGCAAAACCCACAATTACCCCTTATGTACCTGAGCTTGTAGTGCCGACGACAACTGCTAAGGCACAACAAACAAGAGCAGTTCCGGCATTTGAAGCGATTGCTGCGATAGCGGCTGTATTGATTGTAAGACGTTGGACTAAAAAATGAAAAGGGGACTGTAAAAAAAGTTTAATGTTGAGCAAATTCTTTGCGTACTTTGCGCTCTCTGCGGTGGAAAATCCTGCACCGCAAAGCACGCCAAGAGCGCAAAGTTACTTTAGACGAAATTTAACTCTAAATGATTTTACACGCACATGAAAATATAAGTCTTATCCGCCGCTCACGGCCGGGAGTATCGATATCTCGTCAGCATCCTTCACGGGACTTGCAAGGCCATTTAAATGCCTGATATCCTCGCCGTTCACGTACAGGTTGACAAACCGCCGCACTTCGCCTTTATCAAGGATACGGCGCTCAAAATCAGCACCAAATTGCTCGACCAGTTTATCAAGCACGGTTTTAACTGTCGTATCGCCAAGTTCCAGGGTCGTTTCGCGAGCATGGGTAACATTGCTCAATGCAGATGAAAATCTTATTTTGACCATTTGTATCACCTTTAGGAATGCAGAAGGGGTGAAGCCGCTTGCTGCTTATGAATATCAATGCCGGGCGTGGTGAGTTTTTCAAACTCGCTAAGCATTGGCTTAATAACAGGCGGACGCTGCAATGACTTAAGTAATGTCTCCTGCGCCTTGAGACCATTTCCGGTCACATAAACCACGACGCGTTCATCACGCTGTATGTGTCCGCTTTCAACAAGTTTCTTTAAACCTGCGATGGTTGTGCCTCCGGCTGGCTCTGTGAATATGCCTTCAGTCCGTGCAAGAAGATGAATAGCTTCAATGATTTCAGTGTCCGTGGGCGTGGCAGCATAGCCGCCTGATTCCAGGATGGTCTTCTTTGCATAGTACCCGTCAGCCGGATTGCCTATCGCAAGGCTGTGCGCCACAGTCTCGAAGTTTCTCACCGGGATCACTTCGCTATTCTTCTGGACAGCGGTGGATATTGGGGAACAATTAAGAGGCTGCGACCCTGAAACCCTGACATCGGCTTTGTCCACAAGGCCAACGCGTTCAAGTTCCTTGTAACCGCGCGATATGGCGCAAAGAAGCGCCCCGCTTGCCATTGGAGCCACGATATGGTCGGGAACCTGCCATTTCAACTGCTCAGCCGTTTCATAAGCCAGCGTCTTGGAGCCTTCAGTATAATAAGGACGGATATTGATGTTCACAAAAGCCCAGTCAGGATGCGAGTCTGCCACCTCGCTTGCAAGGCGGTTGGCGTCGTCGTACGTGCCTTCCACTGCGATGACGTTGGGGCCATAGATGAGCATCTGGACAATCTTCCCAAGCTCTATTGTTGCAGGGATGAAAATATAAGCCGGCAATCCTGCCTTTGCCGCGTGCGCTCCTACGGCCGCCGCGAGGTTGCCCGTGCTTGCGCATCCCACGGCTTTTACATCGAACTCGATCGCTTTTGAAATAGCTACCGATGTCACCCTGTCTTTAAAGGAGTTGGTGGGATTCACGGATTCGTCAAGAATATAAAGTTCGGGAAGGCCAAGCACCGCGCCAAGCCGGTCTGCATGATGAAGCTTGTTGAAACCTGCGCCGAGGTCTATGCGTTTCTCGGATTCAAGTGGCAGGAGGTCTGCGTATCTCCATATGGATTTCGGGCCTGCCGCAATTTTCTCTTTGCTGATATGATCAGAAATATAATCCCAGTCGTAATTGACTTCAAGTGGACCGAAGCACTCATAACATGTATTCTGGATAACCGCAGGGTACTCAGCGCCGCATTCCCTGCATTTCAATCCGATAACGTGACTCATTAAACTTCACCGAGGCATAATACAACATTACTATATATAATATTTACCATGCGAGTAGATAACCCAGAGTTATAAAACTAGAGATATGAGTTAAATCACCGCAAAGACGCAGAGGACGCTGAGTTGACAATAGCTGTGTCCCTTTGGGGTCTTTGCGCCTCGGCGGTGAAAAATTTCACTCACTATCGGTTTTATCCCCACCCTCTATCCCGTTCCTCACATCCACAGCAATGCCCTTCTTGAACGCAAGCATTTCAAGAGGAGCCAGCACAGCCTTCCCTGTAGCCAGCAGGCGGTCGTTTTCATCAACCACGAGAACTTCCTCGCCAGCCCTTATGTCAGGGTCGGCAGCAACCACATGCCTCGCAAAAGTGGTCTTGCCTTTTGCCACAAAAGGCGCAGCATCGCTGTTAACCACGACCCTGCGCCCCGGATATCCGATCAATCCATGAAGCTTCCCTGCGCCCATGGTGCTGAGCGTGAGCATGCCATCCTTTGCCCTCACCGTGGCTATGCGGTTATTATCAAGCAGTATCTGGCGGATTCTTTTTGTTATCGAGAACTTGAATTCCACATTGTCAGGGAAAAGAGCATCTCCTGCGCCGCGCCCGAACTGGTAGTCGGCTATGGTTCTGATGCGCTTTAGATGGGACGCATGTTGTTGGGATATTTGAGACATTTAATACTCCGCAAACGCTGAATATGAACGAATCATATTTCATTATATCCCTTAACAGTTTAATAAATTATAAGTGTTCGCGGGTGAAATTACAATTATGCAAGCAATCACCTCATCGCGCATGGCAGCCATCGACGCCAACTGCGAATATCTCGGGATAAAACGCATTCAGCTCATGGAAAATGCAGGCGCTGCCGTGGCCCGTGCAGTTAAAGAAAGGATAAGCTCCGGGAAAGTGGTTGTTCTGGCAGGCAGGGGCAATAACGGAGGCGATGCATTCGTAGCTGCGCGGCACCTCTCGGGATACGATGTCACTGTGATTCTTATCGGAAAAAAAGAAGAGCTTAAAACACACGAGGCGGCGCATAACTGGAAAGTCCTTGAAAATACATCAATTCAGCTAATCGAAGCTGCGGATTCAACTGCGTTTGACCGTCCCATGATAAAAGATGCCGACGTGATTATTGATGGGATTTTCGGAACAGGTATTCGCGGTAAAATACACGAACCTGAATCTACCGCCATCGATCTTATCAACGACTCAGGCGCGTTTGTCATTTCAGTGGATGTGCCGTCAGGATTTGACCCTGACGGTGGCGAATTTGAAAAATCCGTTCATGCTGGCATGACACTTACGTTCCATAAAATGAAAACTGGATTGCTGTCAGAAAACGCTCATAAATATACGGGCGAAATCCGTGTGGTTGATATAGGTATACCTCTTGAAGCTGAATTTTTTGTCGGTCCAGGCGATATCCAGCCATTCTTGAGAAGACCTGTAGAAAGTCATAAAGGCGAGGCAGGAAGGGTGTTGGTCATAGGCGGCGGCGCGTATTCAGGTGCGCCGGCGCTTGCCGCACTCGGGGCTCTCCGCGCGGGCGCCGATATTGTCACTGTGGCTGCGCCGCGGAATGTTTCAGATATAATCGCCTCTTTTTCCCCAAATCTCATCGTTCGCGGGCTTTCTGGCGACAGGTTAGTAGAGGATGACATCCCTGTTATTTCGGAGCTTATCACAAAACATGATGTGGTCGTAATGGGAATGGGACTTGGGACTTCGGATGAGACCCTTTCGGCTGTTAAAAAAATTGTTCCGCTTTTCAGGAAAGCCGTAATCGATGCAGATGCTCTGACGCCGGAACTTCTTCCCCTCCTGAACAGGAACATAATCATCACACCTCATAAGGGTGAAATGAAACGATTATCCGGTGTTGATGTTCCCCTTGACCAAAAAGAAAAAGTCAAATTCATTATGGATTTCGCCAGGGAAAATGAAGTAAATGTACTGATAAAAGGCGCTATTGACATTATCTCTGACGGCATCGAGGCCAGGGCAAACAGGACTGGAAATGCAGGCATGACCGTCGGCGGGACAGGAGATGTGCTTGCAGGACTGACAGGCGCCCTTTATGCAAAACATGATGCGTTCCCGGCAGCATGCGCAGGAGCGTTTATTAATGGCGCAGCTGGCGACCTTGCATTTTCGGAATTTGGATACGGCCTTCTTGCGACAGATGTCATTGATTATATCCCGGCGGTGATGAAAGCATGAGAGAGATACTGGCAGATATAGAACGAAATCGAATAAGACTGGTATTCAGGCACGATGTCCGGATAGATTGAAAATGTTTTCGCATATACAGGACGACAGGGCAAAGATGGTTGATATCAGCGATAAGAAAGAAGTTAAAAGGCGTGCGGTGGCCGTCGGCGAGATACAATTGAAGCCCGCTACAATCGAGGCTATCAAGAACAAACAAATAGAGAAGGGAGCAGTTCTTGAAACCGCGCGTATCGCTTCAATCATGGCAGTCAAGCAGACGTCTTTTGTGATACCGATGTGCCATCCGATACCTGTAACAGGCATCGATGTACGGTTTGAGATTAACGAGGACTCAATCTTTGCAACGGTCGAAGTAAGAACAATTGGAAAAACAGGCGTGGAGATGGAGGCGCTGCATGGAGTTTGTGTGGCTCTCCTTACAATATGGGATATGGTGAAATCCCGGGAAAAAGACGAAACGGGCAACTATCCGTCTACATTAATAAAAAACATCAGGGTTTTAGAGAAATTCAAAGAACTTTAATGTAGGGATTAGGTGTCTAATAAAAACGATGGGTCGAAGGAGACTGAGGGTACTAAAGGCATTAGACACCTAATTCTACAACAATATTCATTAAGGTTTTAATAGTATTTAATATTTACGCTTATATTATATGATATGAATAATTATCATAATCATCATAATGTGACTATGATATGCATGTGCTCCGGGTTATCTCGCCTGCGATATTTGTATGCATCAATTTTTTCACATTTTCGATATCCTGCGTCTGTCCCAATGCCCACATTAGTTTGACAAGCGCCACTTCCGAAAGCATGTCTTCTCCTTCGATTGCGCCAGCCTTTAACATATCCCTGCCCGTATCGTATACGCGGTCGCATACCCTCCCGCTGATGCATTGAGAGGTTATGACAACCGGTATCCCGGCATCTACTGTTGATTTGATAACCGGAACCCATTCTGTTGAAACGTGCCCGAGGCCGGTGCCTTCAATCACAATGCCCTTATAACCCGAACCTGAATGGAATAAAAGAGATTCATTGCTTGCGCCTGTAACGTATTTTAAAAGGGCGCATTTGGATTCAAGCTTTTCATGTATCGCAAGTTTTTTCTCGCCTCGCCTAACGTACGAAGTTGTTGTTTTTATCTCACGCGATGGGTACTCGACCCGTCCGATTGGCCTGGTATTGATTGACTGGAATGCATCGCGGCGTGAAGTGTGCATTTTCCGTACTTTTGTTCCCCTGTGGATATAGCAGAAATCATCGCTGGTCGAGCCGTGCATCACCACGCATACCTCGGCGATGTCGCTCACCGCCACAGAAGCGGCGCATATAGCGTTCATGGCATTATCGCTGCTTGGCCTGTCTGCGCTTCGCTGGGAGCCGACAAGCACGATAGGGACAGGCGTTTCGATCATGAACGAGAGAGCAGCAGCCGTGTACATCATGGTATCAGTGCCGTGCGTAATAATGATGCCATCCGCGCCATTTTTAATTTCCTCATATACAGCCCGCGCAAGCTCCACCCAGTAAGATGGGCGCATGTTCTCGCTGAGAATGCTGTAAATCATGCGGCAGTTATAATTTGCTATTTCTTCAAGTTCGGGGATTGCCCGCAGGATATCATCTGCCGAGAATTGCGAAGTCACCGCTCCCGTGCGGTAATCTATCTTGCTTGCAATGGTGCCGCCTGTGGAAAGTATGGAGATGTTGGGCAGCTTTCCTTTTTTTTTCGCGGCGCGGACAGGTTCACTGTGTGGTTTTTTCTCGTCTTTTTTCTCAAGCAGTGTTATGGACGCGGATTCGCGCTCAAGCCCGATATTGTAACCATTTTTTAATTTTAAGACTATGCTTTCAGTCTGTGAAGGCATCATGACCCCTTCATAGCGGACGCCTTTACTTTCCACCCTGACTTTATCGTATTCTTCTGCCTGCATGTTATCGTGTTTTATAATAGCAGAAGATAATAAAAAACTATGCTCTTAACCCAACCAATACGCCGCAAAAACATAAACCTTAAAGAGCTTGTATGATAAATTGGGGATATGGTCAGAGTAATCGGCATAGACCCGGGCACGAAAAGTTTTGATTTTTGCGGTCTGGAAGATGAAATGGTAATCCTTGATACTTCGATACCAACCGGGGATATCATCAAAGACCCCGGACTTCTCTCTGATATTATAAAAAAAACCGGAGCCGAACTCGTGGTTGGGCCATCCGGGTTTGGAATTCCGGTAACTGCTATCAAAGACATAGGAGATAAGGAATTGTTTCTTATGTCGCTTATCAAAAAAGAAGACAGGAAAAGTAACCTCGGGATGCGCGCATCGATTAACCGGATGAAACAAAATGAGCTTCCTGTCTTTTTCATTCCCGGCGTAATTCATCTCCCGACAGTCCCGGATTTCCGGAAACTAAATAAAATCGATATGGGCACCGCTGATAAACTATGCTGTGCCGCGCTTGGGATTCGGGACCAGGCATTGAGATATGAAAAGGGTTACAATAAAACATGCTTCATATTACTGGAAATGGGATTCGGATATACGGCAGCCATTGCAGTAAAGAACGGAAAAATCGTAGACGGTATCGGGGGAAGCTCGGGTAATATCGGTTTTCTTTCCCTTGGCAGCATGGACGCAGAGCTTGCTTATCTTCTGGGAGGATTTGATAAAGAGCTCATTTTCAGGGGGGGCGTTGAGACTCTTGCAAAAACACCTGAAAAATTGATGGAACATGGAGATGCTTTGAATTCATATCTTGAAGGCGCAACCAAAAATGTCCTTGCGCTCACAGCATCGGTTAACCCGGATGAAATCCTTGTTTCGGGCAGGATTTCAAGGGTCACGGGGCTTTTTGATGAATTAAAAAGGCGAATAGATGTTGCGCCGGTAAGAAGACTTGGGGGTCTGAATGTGAAAAATGTTAAAGAAGCAGCCCAGGGAGCTGCGCTTATTGCGAATGGTCTTGCCGGGGGAAGGTATGACGAACTCATAGACGTGATGAAAATCAGGGAAGCCAAAGGTACGTCGCTTGATTATATCTTATTGCCTGAAATCGAAGCCCTGAAAAAAGAATACGGTGTTTGATTCACAAAGCTTTTTAAATAATCAAAACATGTTGGAGTTCCGCGCTGGGCTCGTGGCTTAGCCTGGATATAGCGCCGGGCTTCTAACCCGGATGTCGAGGGTTCGAATCCCTCCGGGCCCGCTTAAAATATATCCTGGCAAAAATCAATAGCGCCTCGGTGGCTTAGAGGTATAGCGCGTCCTTGGTAAGGACGAGGTCGAGGGTTCAATTCCCTCCCGGGGCTTCCTGTAACCATATAAAAAGTCTTTTTTGGAATCGCCGGCAAAAAGTATGAGTATCAGACTATACAATAGACGAGGACTAATTTTTTTAAAATAGATTAAATGTAGAGCCCCCCGTTTATATCAATGACCTGGCCTGTTATGTAATTCCCGTCTTCTGAAACCAGATATGCAACCGCGCCTGCCACCTCGGACGGCTTCCCCAGTCTTCCCAGCGGTATCTGGGCAAGGATTTTATCCATTATCTCTTTGGGAACCGATCTTAGCATATCAGTTTCAACAAATCCCGGCGCAACAGCGTTTACGGTTATACCCTTGCCTGCAAATTCTTTTGCCAGCGTTTGCGATAGGGCAATTAATCCTGCCTTCGACGCTGCATAATTTGCCTGTCCGCGGTTGCCCATTCTCCCGATAACCGAGGATATATTCACGATTCTTCCGTACTTCCTCTCAAGCATTCCCTCTATGACCGCTTTGGTACAGTAGAAAGCTCCATCCAGGTTCACAGACAATACTTCTGACCACATTTGCGGAGTCATTTTTACAAAAGATTTATCCCTTACTATTCCTGCGTTATTAACCAGGATATCTATTTTACCGAACTGCTTAACAACTTCCTCGCGCATTCGTTTCACCTGCTCAAAGTCATTGACGTTTGCCTGGCATATGATAGAATGCTTTCCCATGGAATCTATTAGCTCCGATACTTCCTTCGCGTTCTCCTTTGTTTCCATCAGGTCTATCTTCAGGGATAATTTTTCAAATTCGTCTATCATGCCCATCTGGTCTATCAGCTTTGATAACTTCTCAGCCTGGTCTTTGGTTGACTGATAATTAATTGCAATATCTGCGCCATCTTCCGCGAGGCGCAATGCAATCGCCTGACCGATTCCCCTTGAACCTCCGGTAACAAGGGCAACTTTACCTTCCAAACCTCCCTTCTTTCCCATATTAACTACCTCTTTACCACCATGGCAATACCCTGCCCTCCTCCGATACAGAGGGTTGCAAGGCCGTATGTGCCTTTCCTTCGTTGTAATTCATGCAGAAGCGTGACCAGTATCCTTGCGCCGCTTGCCCCTATTGGATGCCCGAGGGCTATGGCGCCACCGTTTACGTTAACTTTGTCAGGATTCAAGCCCAATTCCCTTCTAACAGCGATACTCTGTGATGCAAAGGCTTCATTGAGTTCTATAAGATCGAGTTTATCAGGAGTTATACCTGCTTTTTCTATGGCTTTTTTGGTCGCACAAATCGGACCAAGACCCATCAGCTCAGGAGGAACCCCGCATAACCCATAACTCCGGATGGTCGCAAGAGGAGTAAGTCCTGAGTCTTTTGCCTTTTCTTCGGACATAAGAAGAACACAGGCTGCGCCGTCGTTAATTCCTGAAGCATTGCCCGCAGTTACTGTCCCGTCCTTTTTAAATGCTGGTTTTAGTTTTGCAAGGGTCTCTTTTGTGGTGCCGAACCTTGGAAACTCATCTGTATCAAAGAGAACAGGCTCGCCTTTTGGCTGGGGAATTCCCACCGGAACGATTTCCTCCTTGAACTTTCCCGCCTTAATTGCAGCTTCTGCCTTATTCTGGCTGATTGCTGAGAATTCATCCTGTTCTTCCCGCGTGATTTTGTATTTTTCTGCTACGTTCTCCGCTGTGACTCCCATATGATAATTGTTGAAAATATCCCATAATCCGTCATGTATCATCAAATCCACAACTTCATCGTTGCCCATCTTTGCTCCCCAGCGGTTTTTTTTCAGGGCATACGGAGCCATGGACATTGACTCCATGCCGCCTGCCAGCACAACATCAGCATCACCCAGCATGATGGATTGTGCCCCCAGGACAACAGATTTTAAGCCCGAACCGCAAACTTTGTTCACGCAAAAGGAAGGTACTTCTTTTGGAATTCCTGCCCAGATTGCAGCCTGTCTTGCCACGTTCTGGCCGTGACCTCCTGAAAGCACATTTCCCATGACGACTTCTTCAACTTCACTTTGTTCAACATTTGCCTTTTTCAAAGCATCCTTCAGTACAACAGAGCCAAGTTGTCCGGGGCTGAAATCCTTAAGGCTTCCCCCGAATTTCCCGACTGCGGTTCTGGTTGCAGATACAATAACCACATTATTCATTTGTCTCACCTTTTTATATTACCAACCCGCCATCCACGCAAAGCACCGCCCCATTAACAAAGTTTGCCTCATCTGAAGCAAGATACAAATATGCATACGCAACGTCCTTTGGCTCACCCAGCCTGCGCAGCGGAGTTTTTTCTTTCATCATTTCAAGAATTTTTTCAGGTACATTTGAGGTCATCGGAGTCGCAATAAATCCCGGCGCCACTGCATTGACCCTTATCCCTTTTTTACCGAGTTCCTTTGCCAGGGTCTTTGTCATGCCGATAAGACCGGCTTTGGTTGCAGCATAATTAGCCTGGCCCACATTGCCGTTGAGTCCTACGATTGATGATGTATTGATAATTACGCCAGTTCCCTGGTTCATCATGACATCAACCACAGCCTGGGTGCAGTTAAAAACCCCTTTAAGATTGACGTTGATAACCTTATCCCACTGTTCTTCAGTCATTTTTGATAAAAAGGCATCCTGGACAATGCCGGCATTATTTATCAAAACATCTATCCTGCCATATTTCTCCAGAATTTCTTTAGTCATCTGTTTAGATTGTTCCCTGTTGGTCACATCTAATTTAAAGAAAAATGCCTCGCCACCATTTTTCTTGATATGTGCTACTGTTTCCTCGCCACCCCTTACATTTACGTCGGCTACAACAACTTTAGCTCCTTTTTCTGCAAACAGAAGAGCCGTCTCTTTTCCAATACCGCTTCCTGCTCCTGTAATGATTGCAACCTTATTTTCAAGTCTCATTTTATTTTCTCCTTGCTCTTTCGGCCATTTTTTTGTTGTTCAGGCTTCTCCCCTTTGTTTCCCCCGAGAGATCTCGGCTTTAGCCACTCGGTAATCTTAGGACAGACCTCTTTCTGGGATTTTGAGCCCACAAATATTCCTATATGCCCGGTCGGGAAGACGAGCATTTCTTTATCCGAACTTGATACCGCATCATTCAGAGGTATACTTGCCTCATTCGGGACGAGGTGGTCAAATTTTGCCATGACATTAAGCAGGGGCATGGATATGTTTTTCAGATTGATTCTCTTTCCATCAAGTTCCATTTTGTTTTTGATAAGCAGGTTCTTCTGGTAGCAGTCTTTGACAAACTGCCTGAGAGTCTCACCCGCCTGTCCCGGACTATCGAATATCCATTTTTCCATTCGCAGGAAGTTCCTGACAGTTTCTTCATTACGCAGCTTGCATTCGGTATCATCCGTGCATCTTTCGATTCGATCAAACAGTCCCACATACTTATCTATCATAAGCCGGAACGGGTCTGTGAGAAGGAATCCCTCATTCAGGAAATCCCCCGGCACTATTCCATAGTAGTCAACAATTTTGTCCACATCCAGGCTCCTTGCCCAGATGTGAAGAAGACCTGTATCAGAATCAAAATTTACAGGAGCCACTAAAGTAACCAGGTTTTCTACCTTTTCGGGGTGCAGTGCGGAGTACATCACAGAAAAAGTTCCTCCCTGGCATACACCCAGAAGCGTTATCTTATCCAATCCCGACCGCTCCCTGATCTTATCCACAGCATTATTTATGTAACCGTTCACATAATCGTCAAGTGTAAGGTATCTGTCTGAACCTGATGGATATCCCCAGTCAATGATATAGACATCAAAACCTTCATCCAGAAGCTTCTTTATAACGCTCTTATCCGGTTGCAGATCCAGAATGTAGTACCGGTTCACAAGCGCATATACTATGAGGATTGGAACCCGATGTGGTTTTTCCACTGTTGGGATATAATGGAGAAGTGTCATCTTATCTTCGGTATAAATGATTTCCGAAGGCGTTGTTCCAACCGAAAAATCGGGGGGAATCAGGAATATTTCCATCCCGCGTTTGAATTTTTCAAAATCTTCAATTAAAATAAGTCCGTTCATGGCATCTCCTTACCCAAAACCCTATTT
>JAPMTY010000031.1 GCA_026552835.1 Candidatus Methanoperedens sp. | reverse complement strand
TCTTCTTGTTTTATAATAACATCCCATGGTGATAACTGTGCCTGAAAACTCAAGTGAAGTCATAAAACAGTGCGTTGATGCCCTTGATAAAATAATCAATGACGACTCTGTCCCCAGAAATATCAGACGCTCTGCTGATAACATCAAAAAAATCCTCTCCAGTGAAAAAGAGTCGCCATCAAGAAGAGCGGCAATGGTCATTTCAAATCTTGATGAGATCGGCAATGATCCGAATGTTCCTATTCATACGAGGACCATGATCTGGGGCTTGTCCAGCCGTCTTGAATCCATTCCGGTTGATAGATAGTCCGGTTCGTATCTTTTTTCTTCGGGATATTAACGTTGCTTGAGGTACCCTGTTATTTCTGCTGGAGATTGGCCAATTGTGGGATTGGCAGTCTGGGCTTTTTTCATGATTGGGTTTAATTAGTTCAGTGCATATCGTTATTTGGGTTTATTTACACTCAATGGTTTTCTCTATGTTTCTATATTTTCATCTTTAATTTTATATTATGCTAAAACCGAATAATTTATATACAGTGAAGTGTTTACGGGGTCACATGGGTTTTTGTTATACTTCTATCTTCAGATTCATTTGTTTTTGTTGCTTTCCAGACGAAACAATGGGGTTGGTCTGCTTTAAAACTCCACACGAAACAAGGGATTTTTAGTCGCAGATGTCAAATCTGATTTTTGAACAGACAATAGCAGGTTATAAACACAAGGTCTCCACGCCCTCTACAGTATCTGATTTTCAAAAAGAAAACTTGTGAAGTCCCCACTCACTCCAATGGAAACAAAGGGGTGAGAACCATAAGTCTTAATACCCATCTTTCCGTTGGAGTGTAGGAGGTTAAAGGTATGGATAGCAAAGCGATGACAATAAATGGTATTTTCGAGGATATGTTAATGGGTGCAAACATATTTGAGAACAGGGAGGTTCTCCGTTCTTCATATACACCGGATCATCTTCCCCACAGGGACGAACAGGTTAAAGGGCTGGCCACGATACTGGTATCTGCGCTCAGGGGAGAAACACCCTCAAATATTTTGATATACGGCAAGACCGGAACAGGCAAGACCGCGGTTGCAAAACATGTAGGCAAGGAGCTTGAGCGTACCGGCGAGCTACACGGCGTGCCGTGTAAAGTTGTTTATATTAACTGTGAAATTGTGGATACGCAGTATCGCCTTCTGGCATCCCTGGCAAGGCACTTTGATAAAGAGATTCCCATGACCGGCTGGCCGACCGACCAAGTATATACTGAACTTAAGAATGCGCTGGATTCTGAGAAGCGCATCGCGATAATCATTCTTGATGAAGTGGATAAGCTCATAATCAAAGGGGACGATGTCCTCTACAATCTCACCAGGATAAATTCAGACCTGAAAAAAGCAAAAGTGAGCCTCATAGGAGTTACCAACGACTTGAAATTCACAGAATTCCTTGACCCGAGAGTAAAAAGCTCACTTGGCGAAGAAGAGATAATCTTCCCGCCATACGATGCCAACCAGATAAGGGACATCCTGCGCCAGAGAGCCGATACTGCTTTTAAACAGGGAGCTCTTGAAGAGATGGTGATACCTCTGTGTGCAGCATATGCCGCACAGGAGCATGGTGATGCAAGGCGTGCGCTGGATTTATTGCGTGTGTCTGGCGAACTTGCAGAGCGGGTGAAAGCGCCCAGGGTACAGGAGACACACGTTAAACATGCCCAGGAGAAAATAGAGATAGACAGGATAGCCGAAGCGGTGAGAACCCTTCCAAGCCAGTCCAAGCTCATCCTTTTAAGCGCGGTTCTTCTCGGTCATAATGGCAACAGCAGCATAACAACGGGTGAAGCCTATAATATTTACAAACAGATGTGCAAGATAATCGGAATCGAAGTCCTGACACAGCGCAGGGTGACCGATCTAATATCCGAGCTCGATATGCTTGGAATCCTGAACGCGACTATTGTCAGCAAGGGAAGGTATGGGAGAACCAAAGAAATATCCCTCTCAGTCCCGACCGACAGCACCAGCAAAGTTCTTTTTGAAGATTACAGGCTAAAACCTCTTGAGGATTACAGGCCCCCGAACCAGACAAAACTATACGCCTAATATTTTCCTGGGAATAAGGGACACATAACCAAGAACAGGAACCCTGTAAAATCGCGCAACCCCGATGACCCACTCTTTTTTTACGGGCTGTAGATAACTTATACTGCCCTGCTGGTCATAAGCAGGATTTGTCTTCGTGTTGTCTCCTTTTGTGATATAGCCGGCATGAGGTGCAAGTGGACCGCCTGCCCACATGGGCTCCCCGGTTTCAACATAATTCATTGCACGGTGGATTATGGGCGTAACGCCTACCCTGCCAAGAGGCCGGTATAAGATCACGTCGCCTGGTTCCTCAAATGATGTATAATTGGTGATTTTTCCGGTTTCAAATGTTATTATCTGAGTACGGTCTATGCTTTGAACAAAGATGATATCACCTATCTGGATGTGGGGAATCATGCTGCCGCTTTCCACAGCAACCATGGGCGCCCAGAGTCCGAGGGTTATGTGGGATACTGAAGCAAAAATCGCTACAACCGCAACAACAAATAGAATGTCCCGTAATAAAGCTACCCAGAAATTCTCACTTTCATTGAAAGTTTTTATTTTTTCCTTCAGGCTCATAGCAGGCAGATAATATCGGAATAAGTAATAAGGCTTGCTCCGAATAATCAGACAGTTTATAAAGGACAAAGCCATAATCGTGGCGGATATTTATGGAACTTCAGAGACCCCGCGGCACACGCGATTTTTTACCGGATGAGATGGTAAAACGAAGGTATGTTGAGAATAAGCTGCGTGAGGCTGCAACAAGATGGGGATACGGCGAAATCAAGACCCCGACTTTTGAGCATATCGAGCTATTCACATTAAAGTCCGGCGAAGGAATCCTCGGCGAGATATATAACTTCAAGGATAAAGGAGACCGCGAGATTGCACTGCGCCCGGAACTCACCGCGCCTGTGATGAGGATGTATGTGGAGGAACTCCAGAAATCGCCAAAGCCCCTGAAATTCTTTTATTTTGATAACTGTTTCAGGTACGAGCGTCCGCAAAAAGGGCGGTTTCGCGAGTTTTTCCAGTTCGGCGTGGAGATTATCGGAAGCGCGCGCCCGGAATCGGATGCGGAGGTTATAGCGCTTGCGGTTGAAATGCTAAACAGCGCGGGCGTTCGCGGAGACCTGCATGTGGGGCATCTTGGGATTGTGCGGGCATTGCTTAAGGACGTAAAGCCTGAGCACCAGAGCAAAATCATGCGCCTTGTGGATAAAAAGGATGATAAGGGGCTTGAGGAGTTCCTTGATGAGCTCCAGGCGCCTGATGAAATGCGGGGGAAGCTATTCCGCCTGATAGGACTTCGGGGTGAAAATGCCGTACATGAAGCCCGGGAACTCATCGGGGATACCGAGGCGATGTCGCAGTTCGAGGCGCTTCTTGACCTGCTGGACGTGTACGGGCTGGAATACCAGATTGACTTTGGAATTGCAAGGGGTCTTGATTATTATACAGGCATGGTTTTTGAGATATACTGCGAGGGACTGGGCGCGCAGAACCAGGTATGCGGCGGCGGCTCCTATCGCCTCGCGGCGCTCTTTGGGGGCGAGGATACGCCCTCAACAGGATACGCTATCGGGTTTGACAGGATAATGGAGATATGCGAGGCAAAACCCGCAGAAATAAAGCGAATCGTGGTCGTATCGTTTGATGACACGCGAAAAGAAGCAATCGTTATCGCAAATAAACTCAGGGGGCACGTTTCAACCTACATCGATGTAATGGGGCGCAAGTTCAAAGACCAGATTTCCTATGCAAATACGATTGGCGCAAGTCATGTGGTGATTGTAGGGAAGAACGAGCTTGATGCAGGGAAGGTGGCGCTCAAGGATATGAAGACGGGGGTGCAGGAACTGGTGACGGTGGAGGAAGTGGTTGGAAGAATGAAAGATTAGAACTCGAATTCATATCATCACATAATCACACTTTTCTCACACCCACACTAATACAATTGTGAACGGCTAAGAGCGGTAGCCGGAAATGTCTCGGCAAGGTAATAATATGAAATGCAAACATTCGGATATCAATTGCGTAACGCGCATAATCACCCAGACATGGGAAGAGAGCCGCGCATGCGAATATGGCGTATCCTGCAGCTATAAAGAAAAACGCCAGGTAAATAATTAAGATTGGCTAAAGAGCCAAATCAAAATTGAGCCAATTGGCCCATCTCCAGTTAATTATACTTAGTTAAACCGGTTTTCAAGATTAGTTTTAAGAGCATCCATGCATTTAACAGGCTTAACTGGTGAATCTATTGTCACTCCCTGAGCTAACTTTAATAATAATTGTACTAATTTTCCTGATGCTTGCATCCATCTTCTTCAGCCTTTCAGAAACCTCGATAACATCCCAGAACAGGGTTCGGCTCAAAGGCCACCTTGCAAAAGGGCGGAAAAATGCCGTCATCCTGAAAGACCTTCTCAATACCCCTGAAAATTTCCTTGCCGTGATCTTAATCGGCAACAACATTGTCAATATAACCATCTCGGTGTTAATAACGGCCGTTGTCATCGATATTTTTGGCCCGGATGCCATAACACTGGCAACTATAATCGCAACGTTCCTTATCGTGGCTTTTGCAGAAATAACCCCGAAAGCATACGCTGCAAGGAACCCGGAGATAGCCTACAAACTCGCACCCGTAATGAAATTCCTCGTATGGCTTCTAAAACCTTTAATCCTCTTTTTTACGGGATTCACGAATGTATTATTGAGGTTAATCGGGTCGAGCACTTCCATCAGGGAGCCCATTTTCCTGCGCGAGGACCTCTCCCATCTGATTGAAATGGGTGAAGAAGAAGGGGTAATCCAGAAACAGGAGACGCATCTTCTCAAATCTGCGCTTGATTTTTCAGGAATAAAAGCAAAAGATATAATGATACCGATCGAAAAGGTTACCTGTATAGATTCCTCGGCAACTCTGGAAGATGCAATTGAACTTGTCCGCACAAAAAAATTTGCACGAATCCCTGTAACCAGCGAAGGCAAAATCCTGGGCTTTGTGCATATGAGAGATGCATTGAACAACATCACAAACAGGAAAAAACCTATAAAGGAACTGGCAAGACCGGCATTATTTGCATCCCCAGACACTTCCCTGCTTGAGCTTGTGGATTTGATAAAAGGCAGCCAATCAAGCATGTGCTTTGTGGTAAATGAGGAAGGAAAGCCGCTCGGTCTTATAACGCTTGGGCTGCTGCTTGAAAATATCGTGGGTGAAATCAGGAATATAGAGTAGTATTAATCCCGGATTGCCACGCCTTTTTTTCTCAGATAGTCCTTTGCCTCCTCTATCGTATATTCCCCGAAATGGAAAATACTTGCTGCAAGCGCAGCATCAGCCTTGCCTTCGGTGAAGGCGTCATACATGTGCGCGATATTTCCTGCGCCGCCTGAGGCTATTATCGGGATATCCAGTGTTTCGGAAAGCGTCTTCGTTACAGGCAAATCATAACCGTCCTTTGTCCCGTCCCTGTCCATGCTGGTAAGCAGGATTTCACCTGAACCAAGATTTTCAACCTTCTGCGCCCACTGGACAGCATCGAGGCCTGTGGGTGTCCTTCCGCCGTAGATTACAACCTCGTACCATGCCTTTGTCCCGTCTTCAAGCTCGATTATGGTTTTATCCTTATTATCCTTGATATTGAGATTACGCTTGCAGTCTATCGCTGTAACGATGCACTGTGAGCCGAAAATCTCTGAAGATTCCCTAACAAAGTCGGGATTTTTAACAGCGGCTGTATTGATGGAGACCTTGTCAGCACCGGCGCGAAGGATGTTCCGTATCGCCTCCGTGCTGGCGATTCCACCGCCCACTGTGAGAGGGATGAACACCTCGTCTGCTGTTCTCTCTATCACGTCAATCATCGTACAACGCCGTTCATGGGATGCGGTGATATCCAGGAAAACAAGCTCGTCAGCTCCCTCCTCGTTATATCTCTTTGCAAGCTCCACAGGGTCTCCTGCATCCCGCAAATGCACGAACTCGACTCCCTTGACTACACAGCCCCCACTCCTATCGAGTGTTACATCAAGGCACGGGATGATTCGTTTGGTAAGCATTGCCCTGTTTTTGTTGTTATGGAATGAAATAGTTTTGGTTTCGCAGTCGCTTAATTTTTGATTGTCGTCTCCCCGAGTACCCTTTTTGCCAGGGGCGCATTCCCGAACACGTCCTCACGATTGCCTTTCCCGTTAAGATAGATAGCCACAAGCATTATAGTAAGCCCGATTACCGGATTGCCTGGATTTGCTGCGGTGACTACCAGTCCAATCCATGCCAGCGCCCCCGCAAGCATGCCACGTATCGCGCCTTTCCTGTATGATTCAATCTTGGTGCGACGGAAGATGCGAATATCGCGAAGCGTCAAAAAAATAATTACAACAAAACCGAAAAGTGCGATATAGAGATAGATGTTCATGCTATATCCTGCTCTCCACTCTTTCAGGTTTTACGCGTTTTAAGTATTCTTTTATCATGGCAGGGAAGGATTTTGCCTCCACGAACCGAAGGCCAAGCTGCTCAGCCCATTTCTGGATGCCGATATCGCTTGCGACAACGGCTGCGTCAAGCTCCTTGGCAAGCAAAAGCACATCGATATCAGGCGCGCTGTCAAGGATACCGTATCTCAGCGCGTTCCTGTATTTGTCGCGGAATGAATTTATTATCGCACCGATGACATTGCGCTCTATCTCAGGCTCAATCTCCTGCTTTGTCTTTGCCTTAGTGGTGCGGAAAAGGCACTCTGTAGCGGATTCCCATATAGCATCCTCTGCAACGTTCATCCCTTTGTTGATGCGCCCGCGCATGAAATCAACGTAATCATAAAAAATCTTGGATGGGATTTTCACCTCATACCTGTCCGGGGTTTTCTTGACAAGCCAGGTATCTATCTTTGCCAGCGTTTCCTCGTCGCAGCCATTGTTCCTGGCGAATTCCCGCATCTCGTTATATACGGAAGGATACGGAATGTAGCAGCTGATGCCAAGATTAAGGCGCGCCTCGGCTATAATATCAAGAATTCCCCCCATTGCAACCCCAAGAGTCCCGCCCTCAAGTTCCCGTGTCTGTGTGTCGGTGAGGGCGCTGGTATCAAGAACGAATCTCTGGCGAATCATATAATGGATTATTATCTTTATCGAGTTAAGAAACTTTCTGTTTATGTTTATAAAACAACACCTTTATATTCCAACCAAATAATATAAACCCATCATGAGGGAATCAAAAGTATCTCGAAAAACAAACGAGACAGACATAGAGATAAAAATCAACCTGGATGGCTCAGGGAACACGGATATCAATACCGGCATACCGTTCTTTGACCACATGCTCAACTCGTTTGCAAAGCACGGTTCTTTTGACCTCAAAGTATCAGCGCGCGGCGACCTCACGGTGGATGACCATCATACAGTGGAAGATGTGGGTATTGCTCTGGGCAATGCAATTAACAAAGCGCTTGGGGAAAAGAAAGGCATCGAGCGCTTCGGTGAGGCGCGGGTGCCAATGGACGAGGCGCTTGCAACTGTGGCTATAGACTTAAGCGGGCGCAGTTTCCTTGCCTTCAATGCCGTATTTGCAGACCTGAAAATTGGCGGTTTCAATCCCCAGAATACACGCCATTTCTTTGAATCGTTTGTAAATAATGCAGGTTTGAATGCGCACCTCAATGTCACAGGAGAAAACGACCACCACAAGATAGAGGCACTCTTCAAGGGATTCGGCATTGCATTAAAAAGGGCGGTCAGGGTAAGCGGCTCGGGTGTGCCGAGTACGAAAGGCGTTTTATAAAAGTTATTATTTCAGGATGCTTCCTGCAATGAACGCCAGCAGGGCAAAGAACATGGCTATTTTAAAATATTTTGAAGATGCAGAAGGGTTCTTTTTCAATATTAAAACAACAGCATATAAGAAAAGTGCATCCGCAATCCCGACAACATAGAGATAGGGTTCGTTAAACAAACTCATGAGATACGGCAGCGGGCTCAGGATAACTGCCAGAATCCCGAATGTGCAGGCAATGTAAGCAGAACGTTTTTCCCCGATTCTTATGGGCAGGGTTGATGCTCCCTCTTTCCTGTCCCCGTCAATATCCTCGATTGCCTTGACTATTTCACGCGCAAGGGTTGCAAGCATGGAAAGGAAAAAAAGAACCAATGTTACCCGCATACCTTTTTCTCCAAAAGCAGCGCCGCCGAAGAGGAATGTTGAACCGGTCAGGTATGCAACGCTCAAGTTCCCAACAAAAGCTTTTCTTTTCAATGAGAACGCATAGAAATATAAAAGCAAGGAATTAAATGCCGCAATAAAAAAAGGGATTCGTGATGTTCCGATAAAGAAGGAAATGATAATACCTGCTGCAAAAAGTGCAATTGAGAAGCTATAGGCATATTCTTTGGTAATCCTCCCTGAAGGTATCGGGCGTTCAGGGCGGTTAATAGCGTCAATACCGGCATCGAAATAGTCATTTATCACGTTCCCTGCGCCGGTGATAAGGAAAACAGTGAGAAATACAGGCAACAGCCAGATTAATGGTCCAGGCTCTGCACTGTAAGCTATGAACCCCCCGATTATGGCAGCAAGTCCTGCCATGGCGCAGTTCCTGTACCGCATCAGTTCAAGATAAATCAATCGCCGCGCCCCACTTCAAGCATCCTGTCAAGCGCCAGTTTTGCTTTTACCCTGATATTCTCCGGGATTTTTATTACATGCTCGTTTCTTTCAAGCGCGCGGATTATACTCCCGAGCGTGTTCATTTTCATGTTCGGGCAGACAGCGTATCTCGTTGCCGGAATAAAGGTCTTGTCCGGGTTTTCCTTGTTCAACCTGTGCAAAAGGCCAACCTCGGTTCCTATGATGAATTCTTTTGATGTCGATTGCCTGGCATATTTTAACATCCCTGCTGTACTCAATACCTGGTCTGCAAGCGCTACGACTTCAGGCCTGCACTCGGGATGGACAAGGATTTCAGCATCAGGATGCTCTTCTTTCTCAAGCATTATGTCGCCGGGCAGTATGAGGTGATGGGTGGGGCAGTAGCCGTTCCAGGGAATGATTTTCTTTTTGGTGTGGGCTGCAACGTACAGGGCAAGGTTCCTGTCAGGGACAAAGATTATTTCGTTTTCAGGCAATGCATTCACAACTTTAACCGCGTTAGCAGATGTGCAGCATATATCGCTTTCAGCCTTTACAGACGCGGGAGTGTTAACATAACAAACAACAGCAGCGCCGGGATATTTTTCTTTTTCACTTCTCAGGGATTCCGGGGTTATCATGGCTGCCATGGGGCACTGGGCTGAAAGTTCTGGCATGAGCACGGTTTTTTCAGGGTTAAGTATGGCCGCGCTTTCCGCCATGAAATCCACACCGCAAAAAACGATAACGTCCGCGCCGCTATCAACTGCTTTCTGGCTTAACCCAAATGAATCCCCTACGAAATCCGCAATATCCTGCACGTCCCCGCGCTGGTAGTTATGGGCAAGGATGATTGCGTTTCTTTCTTTTTTTAATTGTCTTATTCTTTCAACTTCGTCCATATTTCAGGGTCAAACATTATCCTATTGCTTAAATTGTTTTCTAACTTCCATGGCAATATTAAAGTGAATTGAAGGACTTTATGGTTCATATGCAAAAGGACACGCGCCTCATCCTGGCTCTTGATGTTACAGATAAGAATGCAGCTATCGCGATAGCAAAGGAAACGGCGGAGTATGTGGATGCCATCAAAATAGGCTATCCGCTTGTGCTTGGCGCGGGACTTGCAATAATTGATAGGCTTTGTAAATTTGCGCCGGTGATTGCGGATTTTAAGGTTGCCGATATCCCGAATACCAACAGGCTGATATGCGCCCAGGCTTTTGAAGTGGGTGCAAGCGCGGTAATCGTTCATGGTTTCACAGGGCGTGACAGCCTTCTTGAATGCGTGAAAACCGCAAGCGAGTACGACGGGGAGATTTTTGTGGTAACGGAAATGAGCCATCCCGGAGCTATTGAGTTCATGGCGCCAAAGGCACTGGAACTTGCCTCACTTGCGGTTGAATGCAAAGCCCAGGGCGTGGTAGCTCCTGCAACGCGCCCCGAAAGAGTGCAAAAAATACGCGGCGTTGTTGGCGGGCTGACGATAATCTCACCAGGCGTGGGCGCGCAGGGAGGAAGCGCGGCAGATGCGATAATGGCTGGCGCAGATTATGTTATCGTGGGGCGGACTATTTATAATTCAAAGACACCCGGAAAAGAGGCTGAAAGGATAGCGAAAGAGATTGAAAAGTGCCGATGATGAGACAAAACAAGGCTGAAAAATGATGAGCCCTATGAGTACTGATGGCACGAATTACAGTAAAAATAGATGATGAGGTTGAGCGAAAAGTGAGAATGAAATAGCGGAAAAAAGAGATTTATCGGGTGCTGTTCGAGAGGATTATTAGGGTTCTTGTAAAATCGCCTGAATCTTATGCTTAAGATCAGGCAGGTCTCTCTCCACTACAGCCCACACCACATCAACATCCACACCAAAATAATTATGGACAAGTATGTTTCGCATCCCAATGATTTCTGACCAATTGATCTCTGGATGTTGGTCTATGAAGCTGTCAGGAAGTGCACGCGCAGCTTCGCCAATAATCTGGAGGTGATGAACGATCCATGTTTGCACCAACTCATCATTCTCGAAATCCTCACGGCCCTGTGCAGCATACTTTTCAATCCGTTCTATAGCCTCCAGGATATCAAGCAGTCGCTCATTGTAGTCTCTCATAACGGGACTGCCTCCTGCAGCACGCGCCTACGGATGCGTTCACGAAGCCCTTTCTCAGTCACCACATCCACTTTACAAGCCAGCAACTTTTGCAGCTCAATCAACAGCCCGCCAAGGTCAAAGAGGCTGCGCCCCGGCTCCAGTTCAACCAGAAAATCAATGTCGCTCTCAGGTCCTGCCTCGCCTCGTGCTACCGAGCCGAAGACACGGACATTTCGGGCGCCATATCTTGCTGCAATCTGCAAGATTTCATTACGTTTATCCTTTAATGACTTGACGGCATCCATTTTTATTCACTGTAGATATGTAAGTATGGGATTAAATAAGATTTCTGCTTATCGCTGGGCATATTCCTCACGATGTTACTATTAACGCTTAATTATTAAAACCTTTTATTCAATATCCCAGCAAGCAACCGAAACACATAATACCCATCCATAATATATTCAAAATCCAATCATGCCATGTGAAAAATGTAACTTCTGCTCGGGAGAAAAATGCACCGCTGCGGACCTTGAACCATGTGATTTCAAGGGAGATAATTTCAAGGAATGCCTGCGCTACCGTCTTCACTTCATAAGACCGCAGTTAATGCAGCTGCGTTAGCCCGATTTTACCATTGAAGCTATTTTCTGCCCCAGCGCATAGCATTTCCCCAAATCTGCTTCATCAGGTCTGAAATTTACTTCCAGCGACTCAATTGGCTCGTATCCAGATGATTTTAATTTTTCGTTAACAGCCTTAACAGCCCCGCCTGCCCAGCCATAGGAACCGAAGGTTGCCCAAAGTTTGTTCTTCGGCCGCAAGCCCGTAAGATAAGTCAGGAACCCGCCAACTGTCGGGAACATGCCGTTATGCAATGTAGGCGAACCGATAATGACTGCCCTGGCTTCAAGCACTTCTTTAACTATCTCGCTCCATTCATTCTTGCGCAAATGGAATAGTGCAGCCTCTACTCCAGAATCAGCCACTCCTCTCAGGATTTCATTTGCCATTATCTCGGTGCTGTTCCACATGGTATCATAAATGACAAGCACTTTCTGCTTCGAGACCCCATTGGCCCACTTGAGATAAGCATCGATTATTTTTTCGGGGTTTGTCCAAATCATGCCGTGGGATGGCGCTATCATCTTCATCTCGATGCCCAGTTTCTGGAGTTCTTCTATTTTTTTAAGGATAATACCGGCAAATGGCATCAGGATGTTGGCATAATACTTTGCAGCCTCGTCCATCACAGTATCGCATTCGTATCCAATGAGGCTGCACATATCCTCATCAAACCTGAATGAAGAGGCAAGATGCTGCCCGAAGCTGTCGTTTGAGAGCAGGATTTTATCCTCTTTCAGGTAGGTGAACATGCTGTCGGGCCAGTGGAGCATCGGCGCGGTGATGAAGAACAGCGTCTTTTTGCCAAGCGCCAGTTCATCGCCTGTCTTTACGGTCCTGAAATTCCAGTTTGTCCTGTAATGCCGAAACAGTCCCTCTTTTCCTTTTTCAGTTGCAATAACCTGGGCATTTACTGCTATTTTCATGATCTCCGGGAGGGAACCCGAATGGTCCATTTCAACATGGTTTGAGACGACGTAATCAATCTTCGAAGGGTCTATAATCTCCTTTATCCTTTCAATCATCTCGCCTGCAAAGGCATGTTTTACGGTATCTACAAGCGCAATTTTATCATCGACAATTAGATATGCATTATACGTTCCCCCGCGCGGCGTCGTGTAACCGTGGAAATCACGCAGGTTCCAGTCCACGACACCAACCCAGTAAACGCCTTTTATCAATTCAATTTTAGCCATATTCATTCCCACAAATAGCTATTTATCTCAATGGGATAATAGCTTTTGGTATGGGTGCGAGTATGACTTTTAATTTAAGGACTTTATTAAAATGAGGTGAAATATGATAAAATATCGCTGTACTGTTTGTGGTTATATCTATGACCCCGAAGTTGGGGACACCCCGAGGATTAAACCGGGAACACCATTTGAAGACCTTCCTGACGACTGGGTATGCCCCCAATGCGGTGTGGGCAAGGATATGTTTGAAAAAATGTAGCGCAAGAGTTTCTTAAATTCCCGCAGCTTCGGTAGATTTATTAACGAAGTGGGAACAATTGGGAAAATACCTAAATAGTATTGAAACCAATTATTAGTTCGTATAATTACGAATAAGGTGAGTTGAATATGAAACAGGAACGCTGGGGCAACATCGGGTCAAAATTTGCACACCTTATAAGTGCGCACCCGTGTTACAACGAAAAAGCACATTTTACGACGGCCAGGATTCACTTACCTGTGGCGCCGCGCTGCAATATCCAGTGCAACTACTGCATACGTAAACTGGATAAATGCGAGCACAGGCCGGGCGTATCTGGCGTCATTCTCAATCCGCAGGAGGCGCTCATCAGGGTTGATAAATACATAAAAGAGATGCCAAACCTGCGAGTCGTGGGCATTGCAGGACCCGGGGAATCGCTTGCAAACGAAGAAACATTCGAGACCCTGCGGCTTGTCCATGAAAAATATCCTGAACTGATAAAATGCGTGGCAAGTAACGGTCTTATGCTATCTGAAAGAGTAGACGATCTTGTAAAAGCGGGAGTAACAAGCGTCACTGTAACGATAAACGCAGTTGACCCTGAAATCGGGGCAAAGATATATTCGTTCGTTCGCTACCATGATAAGACATATAAAGGCGTGGAAGGCGCAAAACTCCTTATCGAGAAGCAGTTCGAGGGCGTAAAGAAGGCAAGCGAGGCCGGACTGAACGTTAAAGTCAACACAGTGCTAATTCCTGAGATCAATTTTGAGCAGATTAAGGAAGTCGCGAAAAAAGCGGCAGAGAACGGGGCAATAATCATGAACATTATCCCGTTGATACCGCTTAACAAGTTTGAGAAAGAAAGAGCGCCGGAATGCGATGAACTAAACATAGCAAGGACGTTAGCAGAAGAGTTCCTGCCCCAGTTCAGGCTGTGCAGGCAGTGCCGCGC
>JAPMTY010000030.1 GCA_026552835.1 Candidatus Methanoperedens sp. | reverse complement strand
TACTGAAACAGCTTCACCGCCCAGGAAAGAATTCCCAATGTACGGGTGATTTGTATGCGTCATATCGTGTTAAGTGGAATATCGCATCATGTGATCAAAGAACTTGAACATGAGAAAATTAAGACAATCGAGATTAGAAGCCCCCATAATTTCCGTTCAATATTGGAAACCGAGGCTGGGGATGTTATTTTTATTACATCAAGAAGCCAGGAAGACATTAAAGGGGGCACTATGGGTCTTATTGTGCGAATTCGTGAAAAACAGGTTTCAATGCACAGGTTGATCCAGAAGACGACCGAAGCTTACGAGGAATCTGAGTTCCAGCTTGCGCGTCTTCAGCTGGAAATGAAAGGTCATGCACGAGTTCGACGAACCGAAGTTTTCAAGCTCGGGGAAGCCATGGTTGTTGATGCGGACGAAGTGTTGAACTTTGAAGGAAGATAAAACAAGGAAATTAATATTTCTTAGAATTCTTCCATTACATCCATGTCATGTTCAAAACGTGTAGGAATACACTTTGGCCTGCTCCTATCCCTCTCACGGATCTTATCTTCCAATGCTTTATAAACAACATGGAATTCTGCATCACGTGAAGGGTCATGTTTCGCTTCTTCCTTTAATTCATTCGAAAGGTTCTGTAATTGTCGAATAGTCATATACTTATAGCGGTCTGCACCTGGATTCATAACATTTTCTCCCGAAATGTTCTTCTTTTTATTCAAGACAAATCAGATTATTTAGATAATCTATAAAAATAATAGTTTTAATGGGATATATAGGTTTATAGTGCATTTACCTTGGCGGAATATATGGTAACAAATAAGATAATGAATAAGATATTGGATTTGGTATATACTATATCAGATATGATAATATGAATAGTAACATATATGGTAACAAAACCTTCTATTAGTATCCAGATATAGTTTGAAAAACCATTATAAGTCTTGAAAAGAATCCCTGTATACAAGGAGATCAAAAGCGTGCAGGGCATCATTATATATTCAACAAAGAACTGTCCGAATTGCAGGGTACTGAAGCAATTCGTAGAAAATGCAAAAGTACAATTCACTGAGATAGATATGGCTACTCCGGCGGCATTGACAGAACTGCGCATGAACGGTGTATTCACCATGGCTGCGCCGGTGCTGCAAATTGGAAATAAATTCCATACATATAATGAGTTATTCACACAGGATAGGATTAACCAGGAGAAGATCCAAATCCTGCTTAAAGATGCCATGTAGGTGCAGCCTGATCGTTATGGCCCGAAGGGTACAGGTTCATATGATTGGCGGCTGCCACATAAAACTGCATAAAACAAACAAAAGAGGTGCAATAAAAGATGGGTAAATATATAGAGGTACAAATGGCAAATCTCATGGAAGAGAATAAAAATGAGATGATTGAGGCTTTTGTTCATGAGAAAAAGGAGACAGTTGATCAAAAAGTAGTTTTTGTACAGAAACCAAAAGAAGTGCAGACCATACAGAAAACACTTGGAGGTTCCCTGGTTTCAGTTATCCCGAAAGTAAGGACAACGGACGGACACCTTATGGATTGGGACAGGGAAACGATCGTTAAACAACTTCTTAAGGAGACAAAACTAAGCGAGCAGTTCTACGGGACACCTGCTATCACCCTCGAAGAGGCAAAAGTGATAGCTAAGGAAACCGAAAAAAGGATCAAGGACATGAATGTGAAATTCCTGTCGGGACCTCTCGTACGCGAGCTTGTCAATATTATACTTCTTGAACATGGGCATACGGATTGGCGAAATATCTCCACAAGAGTAGGGACGCCCGTGTACGATGCCTACCGCATCGATATGGGAACGGGTTTTGAGGCGCAGGACAATGCAAACCTCCAGGAAAACGCTGAGACAAGCCACAAAAAAAAGGCCGACAAGATGAGCAAGGAACAGTATCTTCTCATGCTTCCTCCAAAGATCTCTGACTCGCATCTAAACGGCGATATCCATATCCATGACCTTGAATATCTGGGAACGCGCGCTTTCTGCCAGGACTGGGACCTTCGGTATTTCTTCTATTATGGCCTTATGCCGGACGGCAGCGGCACAAAAGCAAGTGTAGCAGGACCTGCAAAGAAAGCAGAAGTTGCGATACTCCATGCTGTGAAAGCCCTTGGCAGCGCCCAGACAAATTTTGCGGGCGGGCAGGGGTTCTATAACTTCCTGACTTTCATGGCTCCTTATTTTGAGGGCATGAGCTACGAAGAGATAGAGCAGCTTACCCAGATGTTCGTTTATGAAATGACCCAGATGATGGTGGCACGCGGGGGGCAACTGGTCTTCTCCTCAGTCCAGCTCTCCCCCGGCGTCCCTTCACTATGGCGTGATAAACCTGTTGTTTATAAGGGCCGGGTATGGGACGGCGAGCAGGCGCCAAAGCGCACATACGGGGAGTTCGAGCGCGAGGTGCGACTTGGTTTTGAAGCCATGATGAACGTTATGTTAAAAGGCGATTACTGGGGCAAACCATTCAATTTCCCCAAGCCTGAGATAAGTATCGAGCCGGATTTCATGACCGAGGATGAAGAATTCAACCGCGCGCATCCAGAACTTTTGAGTTACCATGAACTTTATACCAAATCATTTGAGCTTGCGGCGCGCTTTGGAACGCCTTATTTTGATAACCAGCTTCCCGAATACCGGGGGGCAGGAAAAGGTATCAGCTGCTACCAGTGCTGCGCTTATAATTTTTCATCTTCCCACGACAAGGACTCAGAATTTGAAGATAAGCTGTATTTCCGCGAAGGGAAACATTTCTCAATGGGCGCATGGCAGGTCGTTTCTCTTAACTGTCCTCGCGCAGCCTACAAATCCGGAAAGGACGATGAGGCGCTTTTCCGGGAATTGAAGAACATGATGGACATGTGCATCGATCTTTTCAAGGTGAAAAAGAACTGGATGGATATCGTGATCACAAACGGGAGGATGCCTTTCGTTACCCAGAGACCCAAAGATCCTTTCACCATGACCCACGGACAAATCGCTGTGGATACAAAAGGGCTTGTCTATACGATAGGCGTGGTCGGGATAAATGAGATGGTTCAGCACCATACCGGAAAGCAGATACATGAAAGCGAGGAGGCACGAAGGCTTGCGATACGTGCCATGTTCGAGATGAAGTTCTATGCAAAGGAACTCTCCCAGAAACACGGCATGGAGATAGCGCTTGCAAGAACCCCCGCCGAGACTACGGCGCAGAGGTTTGCAGTATCTGATATCCTGCATAAGGAATACAGGAAGTGCGCGGAGCCAATAATAAAAGGAAATGTCCCGGAAGCATTGAAGCACATCTCGGAAACAAGAGATCTCCCGATATATTACACTAATGGCACACACATCCCGCCCAACGCAGATGTGTCGCTCCCGCAGCGCATCAAGCTTGAAGAGACTTTCTTCCCGATAGTGGATGGAGGTAATATCCTTGACATCTGGCTGGGTGAAGCTGCGCCGGACCCGCATGGCCTTAAGGAGTTTGCGATGAACATTGCAAAGAATACGCAGGTGGGCTATTTTGCTTTCACGAAGGACATGACTGTGTGCATGGAAGATTTCCATGTGGCATCAGGGCTGCTGGATGAGTGTCCCAACTGCGATAGCGATAATGTGGAGCATCTGTCCCGCGTTACCGGATATATCCAGGCTGTCTCTGGGTGGAATGAGGGGAAGAAGCAGGAGCTCAAGGACAGGAAGAGGTACGGTGTGGGGGTGTGAGATGAAGAGTTCCTTTATTTTTTCAGATAAAGCCATAGAGTCTGATAATATTGATTTTCAGTCATGGTTAGGCGAGGCCTCAAAAGAAGAACGAATTGAAATTGCAAGGCAGATCGCATCTACGGTTGAAAAATCTGATGATGAAATATCTTATATTGATATGTCAAACCTGCGGGATATGCCTAAGGAAAAAAGGATCTGGATCGCTAAGAAAATAGTGTCGTCTATACCGCATGATTGGGGATATGCGAGCTGTTAGGGGAGGGAATGTGCAGGACGAAGAGGTATGAGATGGAAGGGATGTGAGGGGGACTTATTGAAAATAATCTAATAGAGTTCTTGCTAATAAGCTAGTAAATAATTGAGGAAATACTATGAAAAAAGAAATTAGGCTGACGTTGATAAAGCCGGTACCAGATGGTTTGATTGTGCTATTTTTAGATTCTCTATCAACAGAGTGAGTGTAGCAAAATGCGTATCCTGATTGATACAAACATTTTCATTTATAGAGAAGACGATCATATATTACCTAATAATCTGATAAACTTGTTACTAATATTAAATAGGTTAAGAGTAGAGATACTTGTACATCCTAAATCGTTTGAAGAAATAAAAAGAGATCTTAATGAAGACAGAAAGAAAATCGTATTATCTAAACTTAACACCTATACATTACTAGAATCGCCCCCTGACCAAAGCAAAGACAATGATTTTTTAAATGTCGTTGGATATGCATCAAAACCTAACGATCATATTGATAATACTATATTGTACTCAATTTATAGAGATGCGGCTGATTTCCTGATTACCGAGGATAAAGGTATCCATAAGAAAGCTATTCGATTAAATATAAAGGATAGAGTTTTATCTTTAGATGATGCGTTGGGGATTTTTGAAAAAGGTTCTAGTATTGAAAGGATCGGTCATCCCCCGGCTATAAAAGAAGAAGTTGCATATAACTTGAATATTAACGATCCGTTCTTTTATTCCTTAAAAGAAGAATATGGGAAGCTTAATTTTGAAAAGTGGTTTAAAGAAATCTCAAGAAAAGCAAGAAGATGTTGGGTTCATTTCAATGAGGATAATTCAATAGGAGCTTTGTTAATTTATAAAATTGAAAGTGAATCAATTGATGACGTTACCCCTTATCTTCCCGCAAAAAAAAGACTAAAATTATCGACCTTTAAAGTTACCCAAACAGGATATAAAATAGGTGAACTTTTTATTAAACTTTCAATAAAGTTTGCGCTTAAAAATAATCTCTTTGAGATGTATTTAACTCATTTTACAAAGCCAGATGACTATTTTGTTGATTTAATATCAGAATATGGCTTTCATAAGGTAGCGGTTAAAAGTACTGGCGAGGATATTTACATAAAAGAACTCTTAGTTGATAAAGAATCAATAAAATCTTTGCCTCCGACAGAAATATGTAAAAAATTTTATCCTAATTTTTATGATGGGACTCTAATAAAAAAATTTATAATCCCTATACGTCCTAAATACCATGAGAGACTTTTTATCGAATATAAAGGAAGACAGACGACATTGCCTGAACATGTTGGCGAGTTCATAATCGAAGGCAATACAATAAAAAAGGCATATCTTAGCAATTCTAGGATAACTAAAATTACACCGGGAGATATCCTGCTATTTTATCGTTCTGAAGATAAAATGGAGTTGACTTCACTAGGAGTTGTTGAGAATGTATTCCCAAGAGTCCAAGATAAAGACGAAATAATGAGACATGTCGGAAAAAGAACGGTATATTCGGTTGAAGAGATAGAAAAAATGGCAAAAGACCCAACGATCGTAATTTTATTTACATCTCATTTTTATTTATCGAAACCATTAAAGCTCAATGATTTGATAAAGACCGGTATAATAAAAGGAGTTACAAGATCTATAACTCAAATATCACATGAAAATTATCTGAAAATAAAAAGTCAAGGCGGGATCGATGAGCGTTTTGCTATCAGTTAAACCAAAATATGTTATAGAGATGATAAATGGAAATAAAAAGTATGAATTCCGTAGATCGATTTGGAGAGCTAACAAAAAAATAAAGAAAGTTTATATCTATTCGTCTGCTCCAATAAAAAAGATTATTGGGATATTTACGATAAAGGATATTATAGAAGACAATCCAAGTAATTTGTGGATAAAATTCGGAGAATTTTCTGGAATACGTGAGGATGAATTTTTTAGTTATTTTAAAAGCTCCAAAAAAGCTTTTGCTATTCAGATTGACACGATTGAGGTTTTTAAACAACCCATCGACCCTTTTCGAGAGTTTTCGTATTTTAAACCTCCACAATCTTTTTATTATATCAATGAAAATGTTTTGTTTAATAATGTTTTGAACCTGATATGGTAGAAGAAGAAATAATATCAAGGATTTTAGCAAAATATGAAATTGATCAATTAGATAATTTATTAGTACCTCATCTGAGTAGTCAATATCCTAATTTTGAACAATGGCTTGAAAAAGCCAAAGAAGACATTTATAAAGGAAATCGATTCGCTTATGGTGAATGGATTTCCGACAGTCTAATCTCCACCGTAATTCTGAAACCAACAATTAGCAATACTGTCGAGTTGAAGAGTCTTTTTGTTGATCCAAAATTCCGAAATACGGGACATAGCTCTAATCTATATGAAATCGCAGAAAGACAATGCATAAAAATGGGTTTTAAGAAGATAATCGTAGATGCCTTCAGTGAAGATGATGATGTAATTATTTTCCTTATTAGACATGGATATAAAATTTATGGTAGAGAAGATTTGTATGGTGTTGGCAGATTTTCGTATCTTTTATCAAAAGATTTGAAACCTCGCTACACTGGAGATCCTTTTGATTGGGAGGGAATTGCCAGATGGTTGATTGAGAACCATCTTGGGTTTGAAATTGTTGAAACTCACCCAATTATCGAACAAAGAGCGTTAGACTTCAGCATTAAGAAAGCCATTAACGAAAAATTTGAAATTTTAGGTCTAGTAGAAGTCAAGGATACCAATGTTGACCAGGATCCGGTTTTGATGTTATATCATAAAACGTTGGATGCTGGCTATCATGTCCCTATTTTTATTGGAAGAAATTTTAAAAAAAGAGCAAAAGATTTTGCCAAGAAAAAGGGTGTCATTTTAATTAATGAGGAAGATATAGAACGAATAACAGATTGGATCCCTCCTGAAATAAAAAGGGAAGAAATTGCGGGAATAATACTACCGATAAAACCAGAATTTTATGAGAAAATCTCTGGAAAGAGGATTAGTCAATTTGTATTTTTTAAGGGTGCTCCTTTTGGTAAATTTCTGAAAAAGGATGATATAATTATATTTTATGTTGAAAGTCCCAGAAAAAAAATTTCAGCTTTTGGAGTCGTAATCGAGGTCTCAATAGATAATTCAAAAGCACAATGGGATAAATTTAGTGAAGAAAGTATTTTTGCAGAAGAAGAATTTCAGAGATTTGCAGCAATGAAAAGAGGAATTTTAGCCATCAAATTAGCTGAATTTAGAGAGATTGAACCCATCGATGAAAAGAAATTGAAAGATATCATACCTCCAAAATTCTTAAGCGGTTCCTACATAGATAGGAAAACAATTAAAAAATTAATTGATATTTAAAGGAAATGAATTAAATCTGCGTTCATCCACACGTTAATCTGCGGTTTTTTTTTTGAATTCCAACAAGTTTATCATATTGAAACGGCGCCAGAAAATTTATTGAATTGGATATATAAATTCTTGGCGCATCGTAATCCCAGCCCCCATCCAATTCTGTCTCTCCTCCCATCCCCCCCTCATCAGGCCGATGGCGCCGCAGAAGGAGCGAGGGGCGGGGAGCGCTTTGATTTGAATCTCTTCCGATGCATTAAATCTGTTTACATCATGCGGTTTTTTTTACGAAGTCCGACACTTAGAACTGCAGAGATATTATCAGTTCCTGAACTGACCTTATGCTATATTCGTTGATTCTGTGCTGTTTTCTAATTTTTTAGTACACTCAATATTTTCGACTCCTACCAAGACTAAAATGCCTGGATATTCTCTTAATATCTCTTTCAATTCTGCCTCTTCTATTGAAAATAATACTTTTGCCCCAAAATTCTTTTCGAACAAATCGAGAACTTTCAACATAGCAGGACATTTTGGAGGAACCCCACCAATAATCACTCTATGATATTTCGATGAATATTCCTTACTGCGCTTTGTTATTTGTAAAAATGGATATGTTTTACAGGATGCGGGTCTTAAATCATAGATGGAACAAACCGAACCTTTCAGGAACGGGCACGGCTCATATTTCTCCTTTTTTATAGATAGTCCATTTACAAATTCAGAAACTGGTTTTTTCACTTTCTTAGAAATCTCTTGAGCTTCCTCTTGTGTTATGATTATCGGATTTGTGCAAACACAACACCGTCCACATCTTTCACATTTAAAATTGCTACGTATGAATTTATAACACTCATTTAACTGAAATTCCATAGAAGTCATAATTTACATCACCTTATCTTATATCAATATATTTGTATTATATTATTCACCAGTTTCATTTTTATATAGTTCTATGAAATGGGATTAAATAATCCTTATATCGTCAGTGTTTCTGCTTTCTACAAATTCATGAGGCATCATAATCCCAGCCCTCCTCAATTCTGCCCATCTCCTCTTCCCCTAATCATAAGGCTGACGCCGCCGCAAAAATGCTAATAAATTTTTGAAAATTAGAGATTGATAAAAATGAAAAATAAACACGAAATAAATGAGGCAGACAATTTTTTGTAAATCCCTTTTCTATGTCCGATCTTCAGCACTCTAATTTCATTCTTATGGATTGAATAAATTACCCTGAAATCTCCACTCCTTATGCGATAAGTATTTTCCCGCCCCTTGATTTTCTTATAAGGTAAACTGAAAGGACCATTTTCAAGCAGCTTTAATTTTTCAATAATCCGATTCTTGTTTTCATTATCAAGATTTTTAAGAAATTTAGCAGCCTCAGTGCTTAAAAAAATTCCAAAATTCATATAATGTCGTTCAAAGATATTTTCTTGCCTTTCTGCATATCTTCTTCGATCTTATCAAGTTCTGTTAATTCCTTGATGGAGAGCTCATCGAATCCAAGAAAATTGTCAATTTTTAGGTTTAATTTTGCAAGTTGATCTTCAATATTCATCAAATGCATTAGAATATCTTTGTTAACATTAACATTCATATTTTGTTATATTGTTCAAAGTTAAATAAAAGGTTTTGTAAATGGCTAGAAAAATGCTTTCACAGTTGCATCAAAATTCCAGCCCCTTCTAATCTCTCCATTCTCACCGCTCCCTCTCATCGTCTGAACGACGACCCCTGTACCTACCGTTTAGATAGAAGATACGAAAGTATCTTCCTCAATACACATACAAATTCCCATACGGCCTCAACGACAGCGGCACAAGCTTTGTGAACTTCCCGCTCATGACCTCGTTGAAATCAAACCCGAAGTATTCGCAGTACTCTTTAAGATAACCGCCAATTAGCTTCACATCATCCTCATTCAACTCAAGGCAGCTCACTTCTTTTCCGAGATGGTACGGATCAACTGTCCCGCGGATATACATCACGCCGCCATGCATGCCTGTTCCAACATAATCGCCAACAAGCGGGCTCTTCCCATTCATACCAAGAAGGATCATTAATCCGCCGGCCATGTATTCACCGAAGAAGTCGCCTGCGGTTCCTCCTGCGATTATGACCGGGACCTGCTTCTTGTATTCTTTCATGTGGATGCCAACACGGTATCCGACATCGCCTTTGATGTAAAGCTTTCCTCCGCGCATGCCGTAGCCGATAATATCGCCCACGTTGCCATGGACTATTATCTCGCCTGCGTTCATGGTGTTGGCAAGACCGTCCTGTCCGTTCGCATTAACGATAATTTTGGGTCCGTTCATAAAGGCTCCCAGGTCATTGCCCGGCGTCCCGTTAATGGTGATCTTCACGTTCTCGTTCAAGCCGGCGCCAATATACCTCTGCCCGCCTATGTTATCAAGCTCAAATTCCTTTTCGCCTGCCGCAACAGCGTCCCTGATGATCTTGTTCATTGGCCTGTAATGCATGCCTTTTGCGTCTATTTTCATAAAAATCACTGTCCTATGCCAGCATGTTTAATTCCCAGAATATCCAGCGCCTCCTGGTTAAGTCCGACACCGCGCAGGCGTTCACGGCTTCCGCGCAGCGACTCGATTGCGTTTATTCCAAGTGAGCCCAGTACTTCCTGGATCTCATGACCCCATGCTGTAAGCAGGTTGCAAAGCCTGTCAGCCGCCAATTCGGGATTCAGCCGGCGCACAAGTTCAGGCTTTTGCGTCGCAATACCCCATGCGCAATTGCCTGTATAGCATTTCTGGCACACGCGGCATCCCATCGCGATAAGCGAGGCTGTACCTATGACACATGCATCAGCGCCAAGAGCTATCGCTTTTACCACATCTGCACTCTGCCTGATGCTTCCGCCAACTAGGATCGAGGCGCGGTTGCGTATTCCTTCCTGCCTCAGCCTGTCATCAACAGCAGCGAGAGCAAGTTCCACAGGGATACCGACATGGTCTCTTATGATCATCGGCGCAGCTCCTGTTCCGCCCCGGAAACCGTCTATCATGACGATATCCGCACCAGCTCTTACGATTCCGCTTGCGATCGCAGCCACGTTATGGACTGCTGCGATCTTGACAGATACGGGTTTTTTGTAATCGGTTGTTTCTTTTATCGCATATATCAACTGTGAAAGATCTTCAATTGAGTAAATATCATGATGCGGCGCCGGGGAAAGTGCATCCGTGCCCACAGGGATCATACGGGTTTTTGAGATATCCTCCCCAACTTTTTCACCAGGAAGGTGTCCGCCTATTCCTGGTTTTGCACCCTGTCCGATCTTTATCTCAACTAATGCGCTGTTATTCAGGTATTTGCTCGTGACACCAAAGCGCCCCGATGCAACCTGCACGATGATCCTGTCAGTATAGCCCTCAAGATCTTCATGAAGACCGCCCTCGCCTGTGTTCATAAGCGTTCCCATGCGCCGTGCTGCCATTGCAAGAGCCTTGTGGGCATTGAGGCTGATCGCGCCATATGACATAGCAGCGAACACAACGGGTATATCCAGTTTCACCTGCGGCGCAAGCTCTGTCTTGAGGCTGATATTTGAACCCTCGCCCTCAAATTCAAGCGATTCAGGTTTTGCGCCAAGATAAGTGCGAAGCTCCATTGGCTCACGCAGGGGATCAATTGATGGGTTCGTTACCTGGCATGCATCAATAAGCATGTGGTCCCAGTATATTGGATAAGGCTTGGGATTTCCCATACCCGTCAGGATGATACCGCCGCTTTCAGCCTGTTTCAGGATATTTTTCCTTATCTCAGGCGTCCAATTGTATCCATCTTTATAATCAAGAGGATTTTCAGTGATCGTGATGGCACTTTCAGGGCAGAACGTAGCACACCTGTGGCATGCAACGCATTGCTTGTCGTTCGGTATGACCTTATCTTTGAATTCAATGGCGCTAAAGCTGCAATTTATCACACACCGTTTGCATCTCCTGCACCTTTCATGATCAACATTTACTTTAAATTCTGCGGGAAGCTGTGATTCCATTATTCCACCTCAGGTCTTAATTTTCCAAAAACAGGCGTTCCAGCCCTTGGACTCCAGACTTCGTCAAGGTCCGGCGCTATTTCACGAATTGCTGATTCTTCGGATGCCATGTAGAGCATATCGTCTTTCCGTGCGGCAGTCATGGGTCTCAATTTGATCCTGTCGTTCAATCCGATCATACCCCGGCTGTGGCCAAGGATAATGCTAAAAGGCCCATTCAAAAGAGTGCTTCCATATACCTGCCGCAGAGCCGTTGCAACTTTTTTCTGCTCCGGTTCCATGCGGTCGATATCTTTCCAGAAAGTAGCGGCCAAAGCCTGTACCGCTTTTTCAACCGGAAGCTTGTGCTTCCGGACAAGCAGATCAAAAAGATACGCGATAACTTCAGTATCTGTTCTTAATTCAAGCTTATAATCGAACATTTCAAGATAGCGCTTGTTTATACCGTATGAAGAGATCTCGCCATTGTGAACAACAGACCAGTCAAGAAGCGTAAATGGATGAGCACCACCCCACCATCCCGGCGTATTCGTTGGGAACCTTCCATGCGATGTCCATATATATGCGCTGTATTCCTCAAGTTTGTAGAATTCACCAATATCTTCAGGATAACCTACGCCCTTGAATGCGCCCATGTTCTTGCCGCTTGACGCTACGAAAGCTCCCTCAATATCAGAGTTGATCTTCATGACCGTTTTTGTGACATAATCCCTTTCGGATTGGAACTCAAGCTTGTTCTCCGGAACCTCAAGGAAATATCGCCAGAGAATGGGGGGATTTGTTACACCATTCTGCCTGCGTGTAGGGATGGCTTCATCTTTATCGACATTGAAGTAATCCTTGAAGAACTCTTCAGTGCACTCTTTAGCTTGCACATTATCAAACATCATATGAAAAGCATACATATCTTTTCGTTTTGGATAAATGCCATAAGCTGCAAAGCCTCCGCCAAGCCCGTTCGAACGGTCATGCATGCAGGCAATGGATTTAATTACGACACTGCCGTCAATGCGTCTTCCGTCTTCGCTCATCAATCCTGATATTGCACATCCGGATGGTATTCCATCACACTTCATTTTCTTCTCCTTTTTGTATTATAAGCAATAATTTCTTCAGATCCTCTGCCCCGCTCTTTGGAGGTTCAGGGAGTTTCAATTTCTTTCTTACTGATGTCGGCTCACCCAGCCGCCCATCTTTCTTGAACATCTCAATACTTGCGGCAAAGCCCTGAGGGCTTTTTCCTCTTTCTATAGCAATATGCTTTAATTTGTCAAATATCTTATTCATACCCATTTTCTGGGGGCAAAGTTCATAACAGGTATAACAATCGACGCATCTCCATATGTTATGTGACTCTATCACTGCCTCAAGTTCACCTGCTAACAGCTTCCCTATTATTTCATTTGGATTAAAATCGGGGTTCACTTTTACAACCGGACAGTCATTAACGCATGCGGCACATTCATAGCATTTTCGGATCGCTGGAACATCGAATAGCTCTTTTATCTTTTTTAAGTAGTTATATTTTGAATCCCATTTTGCAAGGAAATTCGCAGCATCTATCCTGTGCATTTCCATGCCCAGTTCCTGCGTTGAAAAGCCCATTGCAAGACCAAGCAATTCGGGATAAAAAATGATCGGGACATTGAGTTTTTCACCCGTTTTTTGCATCATGTACTGCCGGGAATCATATTGCATAAAGCATGATGGGCATGTTAGCGACATAGCGTCTGCTTTTTTCATGACTTCCATGAGTTTCATCCGGGCCAAGGCTGTAGCTTCTTCGGGTTCATCAGCAGTATTGAGATTGCCGCCGCAGCATAACATCTTGGTTTCATATTCGATACTTTTTGCACCTGTAGCTTCGATCAGTGCATCGAACTTTTTGGGTTTATTGGGGTCATCAAAGAATATAGACGAACTGGGGCGCAGCATATGACAGCCGTGATGGGTCGCTATTCGCATTCCTTCAAATGATTTTTTTATATGTTGTTTTATCTTCGGAATACCGATATCGTCATGAAGCGCCTCGATTAGATGTTTTACGTGGATCGTTCCCTTGAATTCAAGGTCTGATGATGCAAGAACAGCATTGACCTTTTTCCTTAAATGTGGATTTGTCCTTAATTCCGCATCGACTGACTTTAAAGTACTGTAACAGCCGTTGCATGGGATAAGAAGGTCATGGCCTGCTTTTTCCGCCAGGGCAAGATTTCTTGCTGCTGTTACATACCACGCAAAATCGCCGATCGGCTTTATAATGCTTTTAGTCGGGCAGCAAGTGGCTCCTTCAAGATCGTGGAGAACGCACCCAAGCTTTGATAGGACAAGTCTTGTTGATTTCTCCATGAAGGGAAAACGTGCTGGGATGATACAACCTAAGAATAAAGTATATTCGGGCATTTTTTTCCTCTCGTTGGGGAAGCTGACGATAGCCGTTATAGTATATAATGTTTACTCAGAAATAGGAAGGATACTGGCGGTTTATTATATATATATTGAAATTAAAATAGCCAATATAATGCATTACTTGCATTCATAACTTGAAGGGTCAGGCTTAATGATTCTATTTTTAAAATAGCTCCAAAAAAATAGGGTAATTTTATAAGATATTCAGAGTAATGACCACAAGCTTTTTAAAGGGATATTTACATTTAGATATTAAGTTTACATAGTTGAAAAACGTTAAGTTTCTATGTGAACATCATCCAGAGAGAAGTTGTTAGACTTAGATATTTCATAATCATAAAATGGTCGCAAAGACTGATTGCGGCCAGATAGATCAAATGTTACTTATCATTTCAGGTTTGGGTTGTAAAATAATGAGAAGGAGTCCGAAACTAATCAGGTACTTGTTTAGTTCAGGATAGAGATAATTGCAGGATTGCAAGACTCAAACCAATGAAATCTGTTTCTAACACTATTCTTAGGGAGGGTACTATATATGCAAAATTCAGATACAACAAAATATATCATTCATGCTACGATAAAAGCAGATGGAGTTATAGAACGCCCTGACGTTGTCGGTGCGATCTTCGGACAGACAGAAGGGCTCATAGGCGCCGACCTTGACCTGAGGGAGCTTCAAAAAAGCGGAAGGATCGGACGGCTAGAGGTCAATATTAAGTCGAACATGGGTAAATCGGCAGGAACCATCGATATTCCTTCAAGCCTCGACAAAGTTGAAACGGCAGTTCTTGCAGCCAGCCTTGAAACGATTGACAGGATCGGTCCATGCATTTCCAATATTGCCATAGCGAAGATCGAAGACGTCAGGAGCGCAAAAAGAAAGCAGATTGTGGATCGGGCAAAACAGGTTCTTACCGCCATGTTCGATGAGATGCTCCCTGAAAGCCAGGAGATCATCGATGAAGTGAGGCAATCCATAAGGATTGAGGAAATGACCACATACGGGAAAGATAATATCCCGATGGGTCCGAACGTCCTTGATTCTGATGCCATCATAGTTGTCGAAGGGCGGGCTGACGTGTTGAACCTTCTTCGATATGGCATCAAGAACTCAATAGCAGTGGGCGGGACAAATGTGCCGCAGGCTGTTGCAGACCTGTGCAAGAAGAAGACCGTTACAGCATTCACAGATGGTGACAGGGGCGGAGAATTGATAATCAAAGAACTGCTCCAGGTTGCGGATGTTGATTTCATTGCGCGTGCCCCGGACGGGAAAGGCGTTGAGGAACTTGTCCAGAAAGAGGTCGTAAAATCATTAAGGCAGAAAATACCTGTTGAGCAGGCATTTGATTATTACCAGGTGAGCAAGAAGAGAAG
>JAPMTY010000002.1 GCA_026552835.1 Candidatus Methanoperedens sp. | reverse complement strand
CAGGAGACTCCAGAAATATTATCACCGTGAAGGCGTGCTTCCAGCAGAATGGAGTTATTCCATCCAGAAAGCTGAGATGCTGATTTCAAGATAAATCTCGATGAATGATGGTAAGGAAAGCTTTGTTGAGCTTGAGGAGTTTAGTTCGCAGACAGCAGATGCTATACTTGAAAACAAGGCAGTCAGGCTGATATCCCATAACGACGCAGACGGATTAACCGCTGCCGGTATAATGTGCAATGCGCTGCACCGGAGCGGGATAATCTTCCAGGCCACTATTGTGAGCCAGTTTGACCAGTCAACAATTGAATTAATAGAAAAAACATCCGACGGCGCTGTCATCCTGTGCGATATGGGAAGCGGACAGGTTGAACTTACTTCTAAGATAAAAAAAGCTATTGTTATCGACCACCACAAACCTACCGGGAAACTGGACCAAGTTCATTTTAACCCGCACCTTGCAGGCATAGATGGTTCATCAGAACTTTGCGCTGCCTGCGGAGCATACATGGTGGCGCGGAAGATTGGTGAGAACACAGACCTCGCGGGGCTTGCGCTTGCGGGTGCAATCGGGGATAAGCAGCCAATGAAGGGCGGGAATAAATTCATCCTTGATGAAGCTGTCGAAAAAAAGGTTGTGACTATCAGGAAAGGGCTCAGGATGGGCGACGACCCGGTGGAAGAATTACTGGAATACGGGTTTGAGCCATATCTTGATATTACAGGCGACAGGGAAAAAATAAGGGAATTCCTCGATAAACTGGGAGTAAAAGGACGTTTAGCTGAACTTCCTGAAGAACAATTGATTAAGCTCTCCTCGGCTATTGTCCTTAAACTTGCAAAGCAGGGCAATGTCCCTGCTATCGATTCACTAATCGGCGATTGTTACATATTGAACAATGAAGTTGTGCCCAATGTATATGATTTTGTGAATATCATGAACGCCTGCGGGAAAGATGAGAAAGCGGGTCTGGCACTTTCGCTTTGCATGCGGGATTCATCAGCAGTCGATGAAGCCAGGACGATTACCCGAGAGCACCAGAAGAGCCTGATCAGTACAATAAAGAAGGCGCAGGCGCAAATCAAATCGGCGCGGAATTTCAGGTACGTGCTTCTTGACGATTCAAGCGGAACTGGAATAATCGCTGGCACCATGACCCGTTATCTCTATCCTGATAAGCCTTTTATTACACTTAACGAGGTTGAGGGAAAGATTAAGATTTCAGCCCGTGGGACAAGGAAACTGGTATCTGCGGGGCTTGACCTTGCGGCAGCGATGCGCGAGGCATCAGCATCAGTGGGAGGCATGGGTGGGGGTCATGACATAGCTTCAGGCGCCACAATTCCAAAAGGGACTGCGATGAAGTTCATCGATGTAGTTGATTCTATTATCGAAAAACAGTTAAAGGCAAAAGAATGATGAGAATTAAAGGAAAACTGACCTTGAAAAGTGAAAAAGCAGACGAACTTGTAAATGTCATTGCCCAATCACTGGCGCCTGATAATGTTTCAGGTATGAAAACAATCGTTGAGGGGGATTCGGTTACGGTAATGTTCGAAGGAGATAAGGTCGGCACGATACTTGCTTCGGTTGATGATTATCTTATGAATGCTAAGATAGCGAGCGATATGCTAAAGATTAAGTGAACTTTTATTTTGAAATATATGAAGCATCTTGATCATACGAACTTAATCATAACAATTCAACAAATTCATCAACACTCAATCCAGAATCCTTAATTATTCTTGCAAGCGTTCCTTTTTTAAGCGGATTATGGAGGGGAACTGTGATTTTTATTATATCAAAGCCGGAGATTTTTTCCAAACGCACATGGCTGCCCCGCTGCCTATCGGCAACAAAACCAGCCTTTGACAGTGCTTTAATAACTACTTTTCCTGAAACCGCTGGCAGCTTCATGAAATAAATACCTGTTAAATCGCTACTTCAGCGAGTTCAGCGCCCTTTCCCATGACGAGTTTTTTTGATGGCTCCAGATAAAGCTCTATCGCCTCTTTGATATTTTTAATGGCCTCCTCTTTAGTATCACCTTCGGATATGCATCCTGGAAGGGCGGGAACATACACAACATAACCTCCTTCTTCAGCAGGCTCTAAAACAATTTTAAACTTCATGTTTTCACAACAAGGCTTAATGCGTTTGGTAGATATAAAAATTATTACACACAGGCTTTATTCCACAACAATCCCCGCGTATCCCACAACAGCAGCTAAATCCCCTGTTGTATCGCCGCTCGTGCTGTATTTGAGCAAACTGGCTTTTTTCGCGCCAAGCTTTTTCGTTGCCGTAAGCATCGCAGCGATCGGGCCATAACCGCAGACGCTGGCATTGCGCTCGTATAATTTGCGGTAAAATCCAGGGATATCGAATTCAAGGATTGAACCTATATAATACGCATCGTTCTCCCGTGCCACTTTGTCAGGTTTATAATGGGTAAAATCGCTTGATGCTATTATCACGATTTTCTTTTTGACCTTCCGAACCGCCTCGGCAAGTTCCATCCCCACATCCAGCGCTGTCTCCTCATCCTGAATTCCCATGCAGATGGGTACAATACTGAAATCCCCAAACCTGTGCTGCAAAAAAGGAAGCTGCACTTCTATAGAGTGCTCGTATTTGTGGGCTGTCTCATCAAGGTCGATTATCCTTTTCGGAAGCGCTTTGATAAATTCACTGTCCGAGCCGACTTCGCCGAGCGGCGTGCTCCAGGATTCGCCGGAAACAGAAACAGGCGAGCCGTATCCTGTATGATTTGGGCCGAGCAGCACGAAAGTATCGGCTCTTGGCAATGTTGAATATACGTATGCTGCGGTATTTCCTGAATAGATATAACCGGCGTGGGGCACCACAGCCCCGAGAACCTGTCTTTCGCCTGGCGGGACACCTTCAAAGCACCTGCTGATTTCCCGGTCCAGGTCGTTTTTACTGCGCGGGTAGAACTGCCCCGAGACTGCGGGTGCTCTCATATTATTTATAATTCAGCTTCGAAATCTGCTACCGTATGGGTTATTGAATCTCCTCTTTCCTCAAGCGTCTTTTTTGCCATGAGCCAGTATATCAACGCGAGGGCTTTCCTTCCCTTGTTATTGGTGGGGATGACAAAGTCAACATTAGTGGTCGAATTGTTGGTATCGCAAAGACCAATGACAGGTATGCCGATATTAACTGCCTCATTCACTGCCTGCATATCTCCAGAAGGGTCTGTCACCACAAGGATATCGGGTTCTATAAATAAATGCAACTTCGGGTTTGTCATAGTCCCGGGAATGAACCTGCCTGTTACCGCTCTAGCTCCTATCACTTTTGCGAACATCTCGGAAGGATAATGGCCATATTGCCTTGCCGAAACTACCAGTATTTTTTGCGGGTCGTATTTTGCAAGCAATTTCGCTGCAAGCCGTATCCGCTGGTCTGTTGCCTGTATATCAAGGACATATAAGCCATCCGTCCTTACGCGATATACAAACCGCATCATTTCTTTTGTCTTTTGCTGTGTTCCTATATGAATTCCCGCGGTGAGATACTCATCCTGGGGAATAATAGATTCATAACCTGTATCCTGTTTTACATCCTGTTTGATATCAATGACATTTTCCATTTCAATCACACCTTAAGCTGCTTTTCTCGTTGTTTTTACTGTTCTTTTCACTGTAATGGGGATTACGCCTTGTTCCAATTCCATCATTGCAATATCGATGGGTTCGCCCCTTCCTATATCTATCAATACCGGAGCACCAAGGGAAATCTGGAGCGCCCTTGCACCGATTATCCTTGCACGCTCATATCGTGTTAATTTAGTTTCACTCACCTACGTCACCTCAAAACAAATACCCGAAAGTTTAATAAATGCACTTTTTATATTCCTCGTATTTAAATACGAAGTATTTTTCCCAGAGTCCCTCTGAGAGTGGTTCATGTTCTATTCATTTTGCCGATCCTATAGAAAATGGGGTTGTTGAGATTTGAACTCAAGTCACGGCGTCCCGAACGCCATAGGATGGACCAGGCTACCCTACAACCCCTCCTCACTGGTACGGTGCAAGCAGGTCCACCAACTCTACGTGAGTCAGCAGCATTCGCCTGCAGCAGTATCGTTCGATTCCGAGATCGTCGAGTACTTTACCTGCGTCTTCAGTTTCGCTTCTTTTTTTGAATTCATCCCATACGCTTGAGACGACTTTACCGCATGAAAAGCATCGTACCGGTATCATGTTTCACCTGTATGATTTCTGTCTTCTCTTTCTTGCGCCGCGACCGCCGAATTTCTT